>JBBAUU010000159.1:0-2929 GCA_040398065.1 Opitutales bacterium
GGCTTTGTTCGGCTTTCAGAGGCTGGAATCCTTTCCGGTGGACACTTGGATCGTTCAGGCTTTGTCGTCCGCCTACGGCTTGAATTATAAACGTCCGGCTGACTTCGAAACCTTTGGACGTATTCACTTCGGCTCCGCCGCAGGCCTGGCTCAACAATACTTGTTTGCGTCCGCCCGAGCCGGTCAATTGCTGCCGAGTGCTTAATTATTTATTTCCAATCAGCTTAATCAAATCAGCCGTTAAAATATCATTCGGCGGACCTTTTTTAATTAACCGCCCTTCGTTTAAAACTAAAATTTCTTTGCAGGATTGAGCCAGGGGTAGGTCGTGTGTTGTACATAAAACCGCCGCCCCCGCCTCGGTGAATTCTTTGATGGCTTCTGCAACTAACTTTGCTCGGTCGTGGTCGAGTGCTGCGGTAGGCTCATCCAATAATACTATTTTTTGTAAAGGATTACCCAGCACGCTGAAGGCGAGACTGAGATGAACCGATTTTCTTTCTCCTCCCGAAAGTTGCGATAAAGGTGAACCTAGTTTTCCGTTAAGTTTGAAGCGACCTATCCAATGTTCGAATAAATCTGGATGCATGGAGAGTTCACCGAAATCACGAACGGTAAAATCCCAGGCACAAGTTGGATTTTGTGGTAAATAAGATAAAAACTCTGCAAGAATTTTGGGTGAAATATTTAAAATATTTTTTTCGCGGATACTGATTTCGCCACGGGCGTGAGGAATTAAACCCGCTAGAGATCTGAGCAGGGTGGTTTTTCCAGCGCCATTAGGTCCGACAATGGCAAGACTCTGTCCGCTGAAGACTTCTAAGTTGATAGCATTTAATATCAGTGAGTTTTGTTGCTCGACCGATAATTGACGGCACTGGATGAGCGGATTACTCATGGTGGCGTGAGGCAATCCAGATGAACACGGGAGCGCCTAAGAGAGCAGTCATCGCTGCGGCGGAGAGGGGAGTTTGTGGCCAGAGCGAGCGGCCCAGGGTATCGGCTGATAAAAGTAAGAGCGCACCGATGAGGCCAGCGAGTGGCAGCATGAACTTATGTCGGGGCCCGATTAACAGTCGGGCACAGTGTGGGGCAATTAATCCAACGAAGGCCACCTGTCCGACCAAGCAAGTCGCGGCGGCAGCAGCTAACGCGGTTAATAATATTCCTCTTCGGCGAATGGAGTTCACATCGAGTCCACGTGTTTGCGCTACTTCTTCACCGAGTGATAATTGATCCAGTGCACGTGCTTGGACTAACAAGAGAATAGATGCCGCAAGACAAAGTCCCACCGGCCACGTGATGCTTGAAAGCGTTGCTAAGCCGAGCCAGTCACCCGTGATTCCGCTCAATAAAACATCGCGCGAAGAGCTAAATAAATTGGCGATGATTAAGGTACCCGCTGCGGCAAAGGCATTGAGTCCCAGTCCCGTGAGAAGAAGTTTCGATGTGGAACCGCCACCGCCGACGATCACGAGTAAAATTGAAATGAGACTAGCTCCAGCAAAGGCGGCTACAGAAATGGCCCAAGTATTTTCCCACACCCAAGTGCCACCGCTGGCCATCATGATTGCGATACCTAAAAGTGCTCCACCGAAGACTCCGGTTAATCCTGGGTCGGCGAGTGGATTACGGAAGAGCCCTTGTTGAGTGCCACCGCCGATGCCTAAGGCGAAGCCCGCCACGACTGCGGCTAACACTCGGGGTAATCGTAAGGCCAGAAGTTCGTAATCCTTTCCCCAACCAAAGCCTGCTGAACCTTGGGCGAGGGCGACGAGTGCAACGAAAACGATTACCAAAAATCCTCCGCTGATGATGCCTAATTTATTTCTCAATTTTATTAGAGACCCAAAATGGAATCAAGAGGGTTAACCCTTTTAGGCACCATGTTCGTGGGGTTAGGCGCGGTCGGAGCTCCTTGGGTCGGATTTTGATTTCTAGAATTTAGTCCCGACTGAATATTGTTAATCGCAGCTTGGAGTCGCTGTTCCAAATCATTCTTCAGATTGTTAATCGAACCGGTAAATTCAACGCCCGGACCTTGGGTGAGTCCATCGGGAGAAGGTTGGCTATTCGCAAAACCTAAAGTCGTGAAATATTCTTTATATTCACCCGCCCCGCGTAAATCGGCCTTAATATTTAAGGGCCAATCCATCATCGATAGTGCCCGATCTGCCGAAATTTTTCCGGCTGCGGAGAAACTTAAGACATCATTTTTGATGAGCGTCTTATTAATTTTCAAAGTTCCATCAGATAAACGCTGAATTTGTACTTCGGCGGTTTTGTAATTAAATTGTGAAAGTGATTTCTGAAGTTTGCCGACGGTGGTTACTGCCAAACCTACTTTAGCAATTTTTTCACCTTGTGCCTGATTTTTGGTAAGTGCTCCCGCAAGGATGGCAATGCCACCCAATAAATTGGCCGTTTCGCCCGCTTTGTTGGCGGTGAGTGACATGGCGCTGTTTTGCTTACCAAAAGCTTGAATGCGTCCGTCCTTAGAAAGCAGACTCGCATTAATATTTAATTTATCAACGAGCACTTCGCAATTAGGTGCGACGCCATCAGCGATCACGGTAGCGTTACCTTTGCCCTGAATGAAATCACTGAGCGCTGGGAAGGCCGTGGCGATGATGCCGAAGTCGAATTGGTTTAGGCTAACTTTACTATTTAAAATATATGGTCCGCCGACGGTGGTGGGCTGAAAGACGAGCTTACCGTCACCCGCTAAAGTACCGCTCGCAAATTTACCTGCGACTTTTGAGAGCGTGATCTGATTGTCGGTAGCCTCTACTTTCAGGGCTAGATTCTCGATTTGAATTCCTTGCAGAAGCGCCTGTTTGACCTGCAACTGAAAGTTTCCTGTGTGATTAGTCCAGAGCGGTACGCGGTCCACTTGAGTATTCTTTTTAGTAGGCTTCACGTTTTCCTC
>JBBAUU010000160.1:0-2921 GCA_040398065.1 Opitutales bacterium
GGCCACAATCTTGCCTGCTTGCTGACCCGCCTTCACGGCATCAGCACCGCAGTTTACGACCAACGAAACTTTTCCGGCGTTAACACTGGCTAAAATAATGACGGCAGTAGCCCCAATTTTTCCTGCTACTTTTGCTCCGAGTTCGCGAAGTTCAACGGGATTTTCAATCGCCACTTGTTTAATCACAAAACTTAAACCGTTTTTAATTTTTGCTTCGTGAGTTAACTGATCGGCTAATTGCGATGCTTCTTTGTCGCGATAAACTTTTAATTTCTTCTCAGCCGCATTCGCTTGTTCGCTCAGAGTTTCAATTTTCTTAGCTAACTCCGACACGGGTGTATTATGAGCGTGTGCTAGTGATTTTAAAATTTCTGATTCTTGACGGACTCGATCATACGCAGCTAAACCAGCAACGGCTTCGATACGACGTACGCCGGCTGCAATGGCACTTTCTCCGACAATGCGGAATAGTCCAATCTCACCCGTGGTACATGTATGCGTTCCTGCACAAAGTTCCATCGACCATCCATTGAGTCCATGAGCCTTGCCGCCCACTTGAACCACTCGAACGGTTTCACCATATTTATCGCCGAAGAACTGCATGATATCAGCCCGACCTTTAACCTCGGTCAGTTTAACTTCCTTCCACGAAACGACTTCATTGGCTAAAATGCGTACGTTCACCAGACGTTCAATATCCGCTAATTGATTGGGTGAAAGGGCCTGACCGTTGAAATCGAAAGTGAGTTTATCAGGTGCAACGGCTGAACCTTTTTGCGAAGCTTCCTTGGAAACCACTTCATGAAGAGCCCAGTGCAGAATGTGTGTCACGGTGTGGTGACGCTGAATAGCGTTACGACGTGATTGATCGAGCGTCACGGTAACCGTCGATCCTTCATCAGGTGTGTCAGTGCCTTCAATAATATGAACGGTGGTCTGACCTGACTTCTGTGTATCAACGATTCGCCATTCACGACCACCCGCAGATAAAATCGCAGTGTCGCCCACTTGTCCGCCCATTTCAGCGTAACAAACGGTGCGGCTGAGAATCACAACGTTGCGGTCTTTAATTTTGGCGACCTGTAATACTTTGGCTTCAGTAGAACTTGAATCGTAACCAACAAATTCTGTCGCGTGATCGGCTTTAACATCGGAGAGGGTAATTACTTCTTTTTTCTGCGCAGCACGTGCACGTGCACGTTGCTCTTCCATCAGTTTTTCAAAGCCTGATCCGTCTACCGTTAAACCGCGTTCACGGGCCATCAATTGGGTTAAATCCAAGGGGAAACCTTGTTCATCGTATAAACGGAAGGCAAGGGCACCAGTAATGGCTCCACCTGCTTTGAGTTTCGACGCTTCTTCTTCAAAGAGTGCGATACCTTTATCGAGTGTACGATTAAAGGATTCTTCTTCGGCACGAATCACGTCAGCGACAATCGTACGGCGTGTACGAATTTCTGGGAAAGTGTCACCCATCGTCTCAGCTAAGACATCGACCAACTTATGGAAGAATCCACCTTTTAATCCAAGCGTGCGACCGTAACGAACGGCGCGACGGAGAATACGACGTAAAACATAGTTGCGATCGGTGTTACCGGGCTGAATACCGTCAGCGATAGCAAAAGAAAGTGTGCGGATGTGGTCAGCGATGACGCGGAAGGCGACATCGATTTTTTCTTGTTCATTCGCACCCGTCGATCCTGCCACGGGCAGAGTTGAACAATATTTCTTTCCTGAGAGTTCTTCGAGTCGACGAAACAGCGGTGAGAAAACGTCGCTCTCGTAATTGGAAATGGTACCGGAGAAATCTTTGAAGTTCTTGGTGCACTGCATGATGCCTGCTACACGCTCAAAGCCCATACCAGTGTCTACGTGACGAGCGGGGAGGGGTGAGAAAGTGCCGTCGGGATTGGCATTAAATTGAATGAAGACCAAATTCCAAATCTCCATGCAGCGGGCGTCGCTACCATTGACGAGTTTGCCCAGAGTGTCGCCGTTCGGCGTTAAATCAACGTGTATTTCGGTGCAAGGACCACAGGGTCCAGTGTCACCCATCATCCAGAAATTATCTTTTTTATTTCCGTTAACAATATGGACGTTCGGATCCAGTCCGGCCGCACGGAATTTTTCTGCCCACGCATCCCAGGCTTCTTGATCGAACTCAGCAGGATCGCCGTTCGCCTTATTCGGAGAGTAAACGGTCGCGTACAATCGATTCTTTGGAAATTTCCAAACTTCCGTAATCAGCTCCCAAGCAAAATCAATCGCCTCTCGTTTGAAGTAATCGCCGAAGGACCAATTTCCGAGCATCTCGAAAAAGGTATGGTGATAGGTGTCGAGTCCGACGTCTTCTAAGTCATTATGCTTTCCGCCCGCCCGAATACATTTTTGGGTGTCGGCCGCGCGACCAGGTTTATAGGGGCACTGGGTCTGACCTAAAAAAATCGGAACGAACTGATTCATCCCCGCGTTCGTGAACAGTAAGTTCGGGGAGTCGGGCATCAGACTCGATGAGGTAACGATCGAGTGTTGCTTAGACTTAAAGAAGTCGAGGAACGATTGACGGACTTGCGCGGAGTTCATGAACGGTAAAAGGGATTAGGTATAGGGGTGTTCTATCCTTTGGTAGGGTCAAAAGAAAAGTATTAAACCGACCCCGATTTCAATGCCCTAGGCCACGCAAAACTACTCTGTAAGTTTCTTAATGTGCTTATTGAGCTGCCCGTGGAGTAGGTTGATATTATCGCACCATTCAGCGATCCATGGGCTGATTCGATCCATAAAATCTTGTCCGTGGGGTGACACGACGTTTGCCACGGTGTAAATCCAGGCCCGCCCCAAGGGCTCAGGGGTGTCTTCCTCACCATAAGGCGATATCATCAAGCTCTGCATGGCCTGCTCTTCATCCGGCGTCATTTCAA
>JBBAUU010000161.1:0-2884 GCA_040398065.1 Opitutales bacterium
GTCATCTGATATAAAAAATCTTTTTCATCGTGGATTGGTTAATGATGATGAATATATACGGAAATGGAATAAGAATTTAGAATTTAATAAAACAAACAGTAATAAATATAAATTTATGGATATTAAAAAAATTATTAGCGACGGCACACTCGGAATGAAAAAAGCAGTCGAGTGGACAGTGAATGAATTTAATTCATTACACACCGGCAAAGCTTCACCGCAAATGGTCGAAAACATCCAGGTTCATATCGAATCTTATGGCATGACCCAACGCCTCAAGGACATGGCAGCCATCACCACCCCGGATGCCCGTTCCATCGTTGTTCAGCCCTTTGATAAAGCTGTTATGGATGACATCCGTAAAGCGATTCAATCAGCCAATATCGGCATCAATCCCGTGCCCCAAGGTAACTTTTTAAGATGCCCCGTGCCCGAACTTTCGGGTGAACGTCGCCAAGAAATGGTAAAAGTCTCTCATCGTATGGCCGAAGAAGGCAAAGTGCGTCTTCGTAATGCCCGACGCGACGCTCTCGAAATCGCCAAAAAAGGAAATAAAGATAAAGTCGTTACGGATGATGACTTGAAGCGCATCGAAAAAGAAATTCAGACCCAGACGGATAATTGGGCCAAAGAAATCGACAAAGCTCTGAAAACGAAAGAATCCGAACTCACTGGAAACTAATCCAGCGAGTCAGCGACTCACTCGATTCACTAACCTAGTGTAATCTTTTTTAATTTATGAATATTCACGAATACCAAGCCAAGGAACTGTTTGAGAAGTTCGGCGTCGCTACTCCCAAAGGTGTAGCCGTCAATTCCGCTCAAGATTTCGAAGCCGCCCTTAATAAAATCAATACCTCTGCCGGTATCATGGTTAAATCGCAAATCCACGCTGGCGGACGCGGCAAAGGAACCTTCACCAATGGATTCAAAGGTGGTGTAAAATTCTCTCCCACAAAAGAAAAGGCCATCGAGAATGCCAAAGCGATGCTCGGTAATACTTTAGTTACCGCCCAAACGGGTCCTGAAGGTCGCAAAGTCCAAACCCTCTATTTCACCGAAGCGGCTAACCTCGGAAAACGCCCCGATGGTCGTGATGATGAATATTATTTAGCTATCCTTCTCGATCGTGCAACTTCCTGTCCCGTCATCGTTGCCTCCACCGAAGGCGGCATGGAAATCGAACACGTTGCTCATCACACGCCCGAGAAAATTTTCAAAGTACAAATCGACCCCGCTGTCGGCATCCAAGCTTATCAAGCTCGCCAAATCGCTTTCGCCCTCGGTTTCAGCGGTGAATTATTCAAACAGTGCGTGGCGTTAGTAACTAAACTTTATCAATTCTACTGGGACAAAGATTGTGCGATGGTGGAAGTAAATCCCCTGCTCGTAACCCAAGAAGGAAAACTCTTAGCACTCGATGCGAAGGTTTCGTTCGACGATAATGCGCTCTTTAGACACCCCGACGTCGTAGCGTTACGCGATTTAAACGAAGAGGATCCTAAAGAAATTGAAGCCTCTAAATTTGGTTTATCGTACATCGCCCTCGATGGAAATATTGCCTGCTTGGTGAATGGTGCCGGTTTAGCGATGTCTACGATGGACATCATTCAACACTTCGGCGGCAGCCCAGCTAACTTCCTCGACGTCGGTGGCGGCGCGAGCAAAGAGCAAGTCACTGCGGCCTTTAAAATCATTTTAGGCGATGCCAACGTTAAGGGCATTATGGTCAATATTTTCGGTGGTATTATGGATTGTAACGTCATCGCTACGGGAATCGTAGAAGCGGTGAAAGAAACTGGACTCAAACTCCCTCTCGTGGTTCGTCTCGAAGGCAACAACGTCGAAGCCGGCAAAGCTACGCTCGCCAACAGCGGACTCACAATTGTGTCGGGTGATACGATGGCCGACGCTGCACAAAAAATCGTGAAACTCGTTAACCAAAAATAATTACTCTTTAAAATGTCTATTCTCGTTCACGAAAAAACACGCGTCTTAGTTCAAGGTATCACCGGAGATTTCGGTGGTCGCCATGCTCGACTCTCCATCGACTACGGTTCGCAAATCGTCGCTGGTGTCACTCCAGGTAAAGGCGGACAGGTCTTCGAACACAACGGCGTGAAAGTTCCTATTTTTAATACGGTTGCCGATGCGGCTAAACAAACGGGTGCAACGGTCTCAGCAATTTTCGTACCTCCTCCTTTTGCGGCGGATGCGATTCTCGAATGTTTTGATGCGGATCTCGACCTCGCAGTCGCCATCACCGAAGGTATTCCCGTACGTGACATGGTACGTGCAAAACGCGCCATGCAGGGCCGTCGCACACGCTTAATCGGACCTAACTGCCCTGGCGTCGTCACTCCTGGCCGCGGTGATAAATCTCATGGTGGCTGCCGTATCGGCATCGCCCCTGGCTACATTCACAAACGCGGAAAAGTCGGCGTCGTTTCCCGCTCAGGCACCCTCACCTACGAAGCTGTCTGGCAACTGACTTGCAAAGGACACGGACAATCCACCTGCGTGGGCATTGGTGGCGACCCCGTCAATGGCACTTCTCACCTCGATGTGATTAAACTCTTTAATGATGATCCTGAAACCGAAGCGATTATCATGATTGGTGAAATCGGTGGCAGTGCTGAAGTTGAAGCCGCCCGCTGGATCAAAGCGAACTGCAAGAAACCGGTCGCTGGTTTTATCGCTGGTGCCACCGCGCCTGCGGGTCGACGCATGGGTCACGCCGGTGCCGTCATCGGCGGAGCTGAAGATACTGCGGAAGCCAAAATCAAGATATTCCAAGAATGTGGTATCTCGGTTGCGGCGACTCCGTCCGACATGGCTGATGCATTATTACGCGTCTGGCGCGGATAATTCATTTAAACTCCAT
>JBBAUU010000162.1:0-2866 GCA_040398065.1 Opitutales bacterium
GGCGCAGCGGTATGATGCAGGATAAGGTAAGTGATGGGGACCGACCGCGGCATGATCGCTTCGCAACTTAAACACTCATCCGCTGGATAGGTACCAACCCCGGCGGGCTTTTTATCGGTCTGCGTAGCACAACCGCCCAAAATAACCGACATAAGTAACCCTAGGCAGACTGAATCAAATGAGTGTTTTCGTGCAAACATCGTACGGAATTGTTGTAGGCTATAGGGTGATAGGATAGACCCCAAGATTAAACATAATTAATAGATATTAAGCCCGTATTTATTATATATTAGTTAATTAGACATAATGTATATTGTGCGAAATACTAGGTAAGGTAGGTTCGGGGTTGGTAATCGGCTTGCCATTTACATGACTGAGAACAATCATATAAATACCCCTATGAAAGTTGCACGTCATGTTATCGAAGCCCGTCGCGAGGCAATTGCAAAGCTACTTGGAAATGTTGGCTATGTCCCTGTCCTCGAAATCTGTAAGCAGTTTAATGTTTCTGAAGCTACCGCTCGTCGCGATCTCACTGAATTAGAAAGTCAGCGTCGTTTGACCAGAACCCATGGTGGTGCCTTATCAGATTTCAATAGAAACTTCCCGCCGCTCGATTCACGTAAAACTGATGAAGCTGAGGCCAAACAAAAAGTCGGACTCAAAGCTGCGAGTTTTGTTAAGGCTGGTATGACCATTTATATTGATTCGGGTTCAACTGTTCATTGCGCCGCTGAAGCCATTGTCGCTGCGCGTATTCCTGATTTACAAATTATCACTACCAGCATTCCGACCGCTCAGTTGGTTTGCACCTTACCCGGCGTCGAAGTTTATATTCCTGGTGGATTGTATCTGGCCCAACAAGCGATGGTCGCTGGTGATCGTACTTTAGAAGAAGTCGCCCGATGGAATTTTGATTTAGCCTTACTCGGTGCCCAAGGTATCGATGAAAACGGACTCTGGAATTCTCAGCGCGATATTTCTCACCAGCAACGCGAAGTGATTCGTCGCAGTGACCAAACCCTTATTTGCATGCACAAGTCTAAGCTTGGGCGTACCGGTCCCAGTGCTGTGACCCGTGACATTGCCCCTTTATATTTAGTCATTGATGCTGATGCTGCGATGGTCGCTAAGGCCAAAGTGAAAATGCCGGCCCAGCACATCATTACTGCTTAATTTTATCACCCACCCTACTCGTGAAAAAAAATATTATCTACTTGGTCGCTAATGGCGATCTTCGCGCTTCCGCTAATCAGAAGTGTGAAAAAGAACAATTAGCAATGGAGGCGAAATTGATTTCGGCCCTTCGTGTGCTCGGTTACACCGTCAAGCGTGCTCACGGATATCGCTCTGATGTTAAGCACAGCTTTATCGACTCTCAAAAATACGGCATCCAAGTTTTTAGTAAAATTCCACAGGATGCTAGAGTGATTGTCGCCGAAGCTGTCTGGCAATACTCCCACCACATTCTTCCTGGTTTGTTAACCCATACTGGACCTATTTTAACTGTCGCTAATTGGTCAGGCGTTTGGCCAGGTCTTGTCGGCATGTTGAATCTCAATGGTTCACTCCTTAAGGCTGGCGTTAAATTCTCCTCGTTATGGAGCGAAGATTTCACGGATGAGAAATTTAAAAATGGTTTAGTATCCTGGCTCAAGAAAGGTGAAGTCAAACACGCTACACCGCATGTGAAGTCCTTAAGTCGTCCGCTGGCAGGTGCTGACGCCTCAGTCGGTCGTCGCTTCGCCCAAGATTTCCGTTCGAAAAAAGCGATCATGGGTGTCTTCGATGAAGGTTGCATGGGTATGTACAACGCAATCATTCCTGACGAAATCATTCACCCGACCGGAGTTTATAAAGAACGTCTGAGTCAGTCATCACTCTACGCGGAGATGTTGAACGTTAAAGATGCTGAAGCCCAAAAGGCTTTAAATTGGTTACTCAAGAAAGGCATGAAGTTTGCTTGGGGTAAGAATGAAAAAACTGAACTCACCAAAGCTCAGACCCTCACTCAATTAAAAATGTACATCGCCGCGGTGCGTATTGCGGATGACTTCGGCTGTGCGACCATCGGTATTCAGTATCAACAAGGTCTGAAAGATCTCGCACCTGCCTCGGATCTCGTGGAAGGCCTCTTGAATAATCGCGAGCGCCCTCCTGTCTTTGATCGCGCTAACAAACGTGAATTATTCAAAGGTGAAGCACTCCCCCACTTTAACGAAGTCGATGAGTGTGCCGGTCTCGACGGATTGATTACTTATCAACTGTGGAAGAAATTAGGCTTCGAACCTGAGAATACTTTACACGATTTACGTTGGGGCCGTCAGTATGTCGGTCCATCGGGCAAGAAGATGATCGATGAGTATGTTTGGGTCTTCTTAATTTCTGGTGCTGCTCCCGTCCAACATTTCATCGGCGGATATAAAGGAACGGTTTCTGAAAGACAGCCGGCCATGTATTTCCGTTTAGGCGGTGGTACGGTTAAAGGTGTTTCCAAACCAGGTTGGATTGTTTGGTCCCGAATTTTTGTTCGCGATAACGAACTCCACGCTGACTTGGGTATCGCTGAAGTCATTGCCTTGCCTCAGGCGGAAACTGAAGATCGCTGGCAAAAATCCACTCCGCAGTGGCCGATCATGCACACGGTGCTCTCGGGCATTTCTCGCGATGAGATGATGGCTCGCCACCCTTCTAACCATATTCAAGTGGTCTATACACCCTCCCCTGCCGGCGCAAAACGCGGATTATTGGCCAAAGCAGCCGCTTTCCAAGAATTAGGCATCAAGGTTTCCCTTTGTGGTAAGTACTAAGATGAGTACCGAAGCTAAGGATTTAAATCCACTCTTAGAGCTGTCGCACCAAATGG
>JBBAUU010000163.1:0-2850 GCA_040398065.1 Opitutales bacterium
GATCTCCTCTACTCATTGGGCTGAGATCGAATTAGATTTAATCTTATGTTTAGAAAAAATGGCAAACGAGGTAATCCCTGGGTTCAGCAGCGAACTACATACACGTAAAATGCTTTCAAAGAAGGGTGCGTTTAAAAACAGACCCTTAACTGTACCCGAACTAAATGTCTTCCTAGAATCCATTCAGGCATTTATCTTTAAAAACGAGATAAGCATCTCAACTTTTGCTATCATCAAAGATCCTTTAAAAGAGAGACAGCCATTAAAGTGTATACTCCTAAAAGCTATCAATGAAAATGACGGAGAGGCTCGTTTAATAATTTCCGACCGCGGTCGCGTGCCCCTCATGCGTACAATCTCACGAAATGCACGACAGGAAGGATTAATTAAAAAAGGTTTCATAGAAAATATCCTAGAATCTGAATCAAAGTATAATCACTTAGTTCAACTTGCTGATTTATTTGCAACGGCTGCATACCTCCGCACAGCCAAAAGCATCGGAATTCAGACCCAAGGCAGAATAACCACACAGCACATCGATTTAATGATACAGATACTAGAAGGGGCGAACTGCAGTTATTGCTTAGTTCGCCCCTAATGTCACCGCCTAGATCCAACATACATGGTTAGGTAGTTCACTTGTAATTCAACACCCTTACAGAAAATTGTGAAGCAAATAAATACCCTAAGTTGAGGGGACACGCTGGCACGTGGGCATGTTGGCACGGGGATTTGATACCAGCGCGACTGCGTCGCGTCCTAATTAATAGACTATGCATCTCCCCTTAGTAATTGTGTATGCTTTCGTTAGTGCATCGCCCCTTGCCAACGTGTCACCTTGCCCACTCGCCCACTCAATTTATTCACCTTGCCCACGTGTCCCCTCACCTAAAACATAAGCATAAAAAAGGCGCCACTCGGCGCCTTTTAATAACCTGCTTATGTTTTAGGTGTTACTGACAAGCTTCACAGGTACCGCCGTTGCGCATCGCTTCAATCGAACAGGCGTTCTTCTCTTCAGCGGTGAACTCTTTCTTCTCAACCTTGGTCTTACCTTCCATCGATGAAGTTGCCTTCTCAATGTTAGAGGCACCGAGGGTGCGGAGATAGTAAGTAGTCTTCAGACCAGTGCGCCAAGCGTACTGATACATGTGCGACAGCTCTTTAAGATCCGCGGCAGGTAAGAAAAGATTGAGTGACTGTGCTTGGTCGATCCACTTTTGGCGACGAGCCGCAGCATCGATAATCCACTTATAAGGAATCACGAATGCCGTCATGTACTTCAGGCGGAGGTCATCAGGAATTTCAGGAATGTCCTTCAGCTCGCCGTCGTAGTACTTGAGTTGCTCGACCATGTTCTGATTCCATAGACCGAGTTTCTTGAGGTCACGTACGAGTGATGCATTCAATTCAATGAAGTCACCGGACAGATTACTCTTAACGAAGAGATTCTTGTAAGTAGGTTCGATGCAAGGTGAGCTGCCGACGATGTTTGAAATCGTAGCAGTAGGAGCAATCGCCAGAACGTTGGAATTGCGCATACCTTGTTTCTTAATCTTCGCGCGAACCGAGGTCCAATCCATGAGACCACCACGCTTAACTTCAATCGGCTCACCGCGTTCAGCTTCAAGCACGTCAATGGTGTCTTGTGGAAGTAAACCGCGATCCCACTTAGAACCTTTGTAAGTGCTGTACGCACCGCGCTCAGCAGCGAGGTCAGAGGAAGTCTCATAAGCATAGTAAGCGACTGCTTCCATGATTTCGTCGTTGAACTCAACCGCTGCGTCCGAGGCGAACGAAGTGTCACGACGGTAGAGACAGTCTTGCAGACCCATCACACCGAGACCGATAGGACGGTGACGGATGTTGGAAACTTCAGCGGCCTTGGTTGGATAGAAGTTGATATCGATGACGTTATCGAGAGCACGAACGGCCACGCGTATAGTTTCAGCCAGGCGGGCGTGGTCGATATTACCTTCCGCATCTAAATGTGAATCCAAGACGATTGAACCTAAGTTACAAACGGCGGTTTCATCAGCACTGGTGTTGAGGGTGATTTCGGTGCAAAGATTCGAGGAGTGAATGACGCCAACGTGGTCTTGTGGAGAACGGACGTTACAAGGATCTTTGAAAGTCATCCATGGGTGACCAGTTTCGAAAATCATACCCAACATTTTCTTCCAGAGTTCGATAGCTGGAAGTGTGCGACCGAAAATCTTACCTTGGCGGGCTTGTTCTTCGTAGGCGGCGTAGCGACGTTCGAAATCAGCACCGTAAGTTTCATGTAAGTCAGCCACTTCGTGTGAACTGAACAAGGTCCAATCACCACGAGCCTTCAGGCGCTTCATGAATAAGTCAGGAATCCAGTTCGCCGTGTTCATGTCGTGCGTACGACGACGATCATCACCGGTGTTACGACGGAGTTCTAGGAAGTCTTCGAAGTCGCTATGCCAAGCTTCGAGGTAAGCGCAGCCCGAGCCACGGCGCTTGCCACCTTGGTTCACCGCGACGAGCTGGTCATTATGTAATTTAAGGAAAGGAATGACACCTTGGGATTCACCGTTGGTACCTTTGATGTGTGAGCCTGTTCCGCGAACGGCTGTCCACGAACCGCCTAAGCCACCTGCCCACTTGGAGAGGAAAGCATTTTCGGCGATACCACGAACCATGATCGATTCAATCGTGTCATCCACTTTATAGAGATAGCACGAGGAGAGCTGGCTGTGGAGAGTGCCTGAATTGAAGAGCGTAGGAGTCGAACTACAGAAGCGACGAGATGAGTAGAGATTGTGCAGACGGACGACCCATTCTTCACGGCCCTTCTCTTCGCGCAGGAAAAGACCCATCGCA
>JBBAUU010000164.1:0-2837 GCA_040398065.1 Opitutales bacterium
ACTGACAATAAGCCCGATCAAACTTCACACCGCGCGAGGCCAACTTATCCAAATTGGGAGACTTCACAAACGGATGACCGTACGCACCCAAATCATTATTCATATCATCCGATACGATAAATAAGACATTCATCTTTTTGTCCGACTCCACCGCCCATCCTGCAGTCGCCATTAAAAATAATGCTAAGAGATATCGCATAGATTTTATCTACCACATTCTTTTCTTTTCAACCAGCCTCTATTGGTAGGTGCAACACTGCGTGCGGTATTTTTCACTACCCCTTGTCACCGTGTCCCCATGTCACCTCGTCCCCTCAATTGGCATCTCCCCTTGCCAACGTGCCAACTTGCCCACGTGTCCCCTCGCGTGCATTGCACGCGTCCCTTGCCCACTTGTCCCCTCAACTTAAAACCCCCCTATCAAATACTCAACTTTAGTGATTGTTGGCAGATCATCATACTTTGCAGCCAAGGTAGCATAGTCTGACTTCTTAAATAGCGTCGAAGCCATGCGCATCTCGGGTAAAATTTCAGGCACTTCTGCCTTCTTAGGCACTATCTGTTTATAAGGCCAAGGCTTTCGTGGCACATCCAGATAGGGTAAGAGATAATCGAGTGCGACTGCAATACAGCGACCGTCCTTCGTTTTATAATTCCACAAGTCAACCCCGACGTACTCACCCATAATCGCTAAACTGGTTAATGCCTTAATGTTAAACTGCGAGTAGCTCAAACTATTCGTACGAGCTAACTCCAACGGTTGCTTCCCGTCAGGCTCAACTTGTAAAGCAATGCGTTTCTCTTTCGCACGTTCTAGAAATTCTTTAGCCACATCCGTGCGACCCACATGCAGTGCCCAGCGAACCATTTGGGCATCATAATGCGTTCCATGATTATTTTTAGATTCACCTTCTGCTTTTCCTAATTCTCCATTCAGCATCCACTCAAAAAAATCTTTAAACCAAACCTCTGCAGCTTCGCGTTCGCCAGCCTTCCATGCTTTGGAATTCACAATCAGTGCCGTCGCATCGGCTGCCATGGAAATATGGCGTCCGTCCATCATTCCAGTATACCGACCAGTCGACTCACCTCTGACGCCCTGCGAAAATTTCAAATGTGGATTCATTTTAGTTTTCTCATCCACAAACCAAACACGGATCTGCTCGACCGCTTTGGCCCCGTATTTTTCATCACCCGTAAAATAGTAAGCTAATCCAAGAGTCTTCATCCGACGTGCCAAAGCCAACACTCGTGTATCATCGGCAAAATCAGGATTCTTACTCTCCGGATTCACTTCACCATCTTTACGAATGTAAGGTAAGCCATCCTTGGTTTTAGGATTTGGCCAAAAGTAAGGTGCAAGACTGACATAGTCGCGAATATCACCTGTCGGACTGGCCACTTTTTTATCTGTCACCGTAAGTGGCTTATCGTCTAATAATTTATCCGCCTCTTTCGTTAAACTTTTTATGACCGCCAACGCCTCCTTGTCGCCTTGGGCAATCAACGCCTTCGTCTTCTCCAAGGCACCTGGACGATAACCATAATAGGTCGATGTCATCACGGTCGCAGGAGCCACCTCAGCAGCCACAAGCCCAACCGACACCAAAATTATAGATAAGATTATGGGCTTCATATTATTTGCGTATCATATTTAAAAATTAATCACCACTATTTATTATATGCTTAATCTAAAGCCCCAGCTTTAATTTTTTTACTGGGTGTATAAACATTGGGTGGCAACTTTCCGTCTATTTCAAGTTGGATTACTGAAGCAATTTTATCGGGGGCATCTGCGGATACATTGATGGTTAATACATCGCCATCTTTTGAAGTCGTGAGTGCTTGCCCATTAGCGAGCAGCGTTGCATTTCGTAGCGGCAGATTAAGACCTGAAACAGTTAACTTTCCATCCTTGGGCCACTTAAAAACTGTAAGGTATATAGTCGTATTCTTGTCAGAGTCTTTTCGTGTAGCACGACCCCACGTCGGTTGAGCAATGGGGCTCGCAGCCGTACCGTAAACCGATGCCCCATTCACCTTCATCCAGGCACCCATAGCCTTTAATCCTTCAATACTTTCGACTGGGAATTCTCCATCAGCTTTAGGCCCAACATTAAGCAGGTAGTTTCCACCCTTGGAGGCTATATCAACTAAGTTCTGGATTAGAGTCTCGGGCGTTTTCCAAATATTTCCGTTTTTACGGAAGCCCCAAGAATTATTCATCGTCATACAGGTTTCCCAGTCCGCCCCGTCAATCTCATCGAGTGATGGTATTCTTTGCTCCGGACTCCGAAAATCCCCATACTCACGTTTGTACAGCCGATCATTTAAGATCATGTTCGGATAAGGCTTAACGACATTGAGAAATTTTTTGGCATTTTCTGCAGTCATACCTGTTGGCGTATCCCACCAAAAAACAGCGACATCACCGTAATTGGAAAGTAACTCTTTCACCTGTAGAATCGACACTCGATCAATATATTGATCGAAAGTAGCTGTTGTCTGGGCGCTGTCCCAATGTCCCTTATTTTGTTTTGTGTATGCATCAATCCTCTCAGCATCTGGATTAGGCCAACCCTCTTCCATTAATTTACGTGAAGCTGAACCTCCTGGATTATTCCAATCTTGTGCGTGAGAGTAATAAAAGCCGAGTTTCATATCATACTTCCGGCAAGCTTGGGCGAGTGCTTGGAGTACATCTTTCTTATACGGCGTGGCATCGACGATGTTCCATGAACTCGCAGACGACTTAAACATTGCGAATCCGTCGTGATGCTTAGCCGCTCAGCGGCTGGCCTTAGACGTGTTGGTGAAATCGGCCACCTCGAGCGGCG
>JBBAUU010000165.1:0-2827 GCA_040398065.1 Opitutales bacterium
TTCGCCTCGGACATCTCACAGAGGGGGAGACGTACTTCGGCGGACTGAATTAACTTATCTCGATGCATCAAATGCTTAACGGGTACTGGATTAGGCTCAACAAAGAGCACTTTGAAGATTTCGGCTAATTGATTATGCAGGACCTTGGCCTCGGCGAATTTCTTGGCTTGGACCAGGTGGGCGAGTTTCGCCACGGGGGCGGGTAGCCAGTTTGAGGCCACCGAGATAATTCCTTGAGCGCCTACTTCACCAAAGGCTACCGTTAAGGAGTCGTCTCCACTGAGAACTAAAAATTCAGGATCGAGCTCTTTGACTAAGCGTGCCGCTTTGTCGACTTGGCCACCGGCTTCTTTAATACCGATGATATTACGGTGGGCTTTGCGCAGACGTACGACCGTTTCGACGGCGATTTCGACTCCGCAGCGTCCAGGGATCGAATAAAGCATAATCGGCTTCGCAGTAGATTCCGCAATCACTGAGAAGTGACGATAGAGACCCTCTTGGCTCGGCTTGTTGTAATACGGAGCAACGAGTAAAAATGCATCAGCACCGACTTCTTCAGCGCGCTTCGTTAAATCGAGGGCTTCGGTGGTGGCATTGGATCCAGTGCCAGCCATCACAGGTACGCGACCAGCAGAATATTCAACCGTGCGTTGAATCACTTCGATGTGTTCATCGTAGTCGAGCGTTGGAGATTCGCCGGTCGTGCCTACAGAAATCAAACCATTGATTCCGCCAGCGATTTGAAAATCGATTAATTTCTTTAAATCAGCCCAAGCTACTTTGCCGTTAAGGAAAGGAGTAATCAGCGCAGTGTGTGCCCCTGCGTAAACCTTAGGGTCGTTGAAGCGAGTGGACTGGCCGGATGAAGACATAGAGCAATTAAGCACTTTAAACAACCGCTCAAAGGTTCGGCTGACAAACCAAAAGCCATAGTTTTGGAACGAAACCTAAATTATATCAACCGAATGCCCTAAAATCGGTCACTTTAACAATTTTGTATCGGGTTCAAAAATAACCATTGAGCAAAGACTTAAATCGGATTGGTCTGATGTTCATGGGCAAAGTTTTATCATTAGCAGCCCGTGAACTCGGTGTTACAGGTTCACCGATCGTTATTTTACATGGTCTCTTAGGCTCATCGCGTAATTGGCAATCTGCGGGTGTGGCTCTCGCCGCAACAGGACATCGTGTGATTGGATTAGATTTAAGGAATCACGGTAGCTCGCCCTGGGACGATGATTGTAGCTACGAATCAATGGCTGAAGATGTACGTGCCTACTTGCTGGCTGAGAAATTAGATGCGGTGCATCTCGTGGGACACAGCATGGGCGGTAAAGTGGCGATGCGTTTATCGCTAACTTATCCGAAGCTAGTCAGTCGTCTGACGGTGGTTGATATTGCACCACGTGGTTACTCGGATCGGGTACGGGTAGAATTTACGGCGATGAATTCGATTGATTTAACTAAGATTAAATCCCGTCGCGATGCGGAGAATCAACTCATGGATACAGTCACCGACTGGGGGATGCGTCAGTTCATTTTAACCAATCTTAATAGTGATGAAAACGGTGTTTGGAAGTGGACGGTGAATCGCCAAGCCCTCACGCAATCGCTTCAATCCATTCTCGATTTTCCGATTAAGGAGAATGAAATCTTCAACGGACCCACGCGCTTTATTCGCGGAGGTAAGTCAAATTACATCACGGACGCAGATACTATTTTAATTAAGAAATACTTTCCGGCTGCGGATTGGGTGACCTTACCTGAGAGCGGACATAATCCACATTTTGATTCGAGGGCAGGGTTTGTGGATGCGGTTCTTAAAACTGACTAAACAAAAAGACCTTCCGGGTGGAAGGTCTTTGTTTGGAAGTAAGTATTTAGATTACTTCGTGTTGGCTTTGATCCATTCCTGTTCGCTGATATCGCCGCTCTTATCGGCGTCATAACGAACAAAACTTTTCTCGGCTTTGGCGGGATCTTTTTTACGAACCGCTAAGAATTCTTCTTTGGTGACTTTTCCATCTTTGTTGGCATCCGCTTTCTTATAGTCGGCAGACATTTGTTCTGGAGTCTTAGCAGCTGCAGGTGTGGTTGTTGCGGGTGGTGTAGAGACTGAACCGCTGGCGTCGACATTACCAAACATAGTGTCTTCGTCTTTGCTTTTCGCTGTGGCGTCTACGAGTTTGTTTTTCTTAGTTTTGCCAAAGACAACCGCATTAGGATTAGGTGCGGGAATCGGTGCCGGAAGGAATTTGGAAAGACGTTCAATGACCGCCTTGTTCTCGGGCTTGTTTGCTAAGTTAACAGGCTCGGTCGGTGCATTAACGTAGTCGTATAATTCGGTGTCGTAAATTTTGTTATCTTCGATGCCGCGCCAGAGGATGAGGCGCCAGCGATCGTCGCGGATACTGTAGCCCATGACGTTGCATTTACCACCTTTGATGAAGCCATCTTTAACCGGAGCGGCCTCTTTATGTGCTTTAGGATATTGGCTGAGTGCGACTTCTTTAACCTTCACGGTGGGATTTTCTAAAACAGGACGGAGTGAAACGCCATCCACATCAGGTTTAGGTAATCCGCAGAGATCAGCGAGGGTAGGATACACGTCTACGAATTCGACTAAGGAGTCGGACTTCATATTCGCATTCTTCATTTTAGGGTAGCTGACGATAAGAGGTACGCGAGTGTCGGCTTCGAAGTTGGTGTGTTTGCCCCACTCTTGGTGGTCGCCAAGTTTCCAGCCATGATCGCCCCAGAGGACGATGACAGTGCTATCAGCGAGACCTTCTTTTTCTAAGGCATCGAGAACGACGCCAAGGTT
>JBBAUU010000166.1:0-2805 GCA_040398065.1 Opitutales bacterium
TCAAAGGGCCTCTATTTATTATGCCTGGTATGGCTGATTTCACTCTTGGTCTGCAATTAGGTTTCGGTCGCACCATTGCTGGACGCGTAGCCACCCGTGTGGCTGAAAGACTACAAGGTAAAGTAGTCGGTAACGGATTTAATGTTTATCCTTTTGTTAATTCACAATCCTCGGCTGTTCGTACGGGCGTAAAATTAGAACTCACGGGTGAAAGTCTCCCCGTTTGTAACACTCAAGATCACTGGTCGATGGAAGGCCGTGACGTCGTTCGCGAGGGAAATGCTGAAGACTTACACCATAACGAAAATTTTGCGAAGCTCGGAATCGATGGACACGCGCCAGCGGTTTACGGAAAAGACCAAAATCTTTCAGCGGCAGATAAAGCCGTGCTCACTCCACGCGGAAATTCTGCGTACGAGCATCCTAACCATGCGGTAGCTCCCAATGTCGCCGTTTGGCAAGGTCACGAAAGTAAATTCCCTGTCCAACAGCAGTGGGGAATGTCGATCGATTTAAATACCTGTACCGGTTGCAACGCTTGCGTGACTGCGTGTCAGGCGGAAAATAATATTCCAGTCGTGGGACGCGACCAAGTCTTGAAGGGTCGTAACATGCATTGGATTCGCCTCGATCGTTACTTCTTTGACGGTCGTGATAAAGCGGGCTCGGCGATCCCGGAAGACCCCCAAGTGACTTTCATGGGTGTGGCTTGTCAGCACTGCGAAACTGCACCTTGCGAAACAGTTTGTCCGGCCAACGCCACCGTGCACGACGACCAAGGCCTCAACACGATGGCTTACAATCGTTGTATCGGTACTCGTTATTGCGCTAATAACTGTCCGTACAAAGTTCGCCGTTTCAACTTCCTCGATTATAATAAGCGCGAAGCTGGCCACTATTACGAAGGACCTCTCGGACCTGCAAAATTACCTAAGGACCCAGCTGACCTTCCGCAGATGCAGAAGAATCCAGACGTCTCTATACGTATGCGTGGCGTGATGGAAAAATGCACTTATTGCGTACAACGTATTCAAGAAGCAAAAATCCAAGCGAAGGTTCGCGCGAAAGATTCTGCAAATCACCGCGTTGCGGATGGCACGATTCAAGTCGCTTGCCAACAAGCCTGCCCAGCCGAAGCGATTGAGTTTGGTGATATCACTGATCCGAATTCACGTGTTGCTAAAGCGAAGGCTTCCACCCGTACCTACGGTGCCCTCACTTATTTAAACACTCGTCCACGTACCACTTACCAAGCGAAGTTACGTAACATCAATGCACGCATGCCTGGTGCAAATCGTGTTCCGCTCTCGCGCAAGGAAATGGCTGGTCGAGCAGAGCACGGTAGTCCGGAGCATGGCGCACCGGCTCATAAATCTGAATCACACTCCAAGTAATTCTCACTGAATTTTTAATCCATGGCTCACGCCCCTGATCATTCTTCTGAACGTCCTGCGATACTCGATAAGGTAAATCCTGCCGAGTTACCACGTGCTAAACTCATCCTCAATGACCGCAGCTTTCATTGGATCACCGATAAAGTTTGTGGCATCGTCGAAGAGCCCACGCCTCTCTGGTGGAAAGTTCTTTTTACCGTAGCACTGCTCGTCGCTTCATTTACCGGAGTGGGATTACTTTATCTCGTTTCAACCGGAACGGGTACTTGGGGTTTGCGCGCACCGATTGGTTGGGGTTGGGCGATTGTTAACTTCGTTTTCTGGGTGGGCATCGGTCACGCGGGAACTTTGATTTCTGCGATTCTCTGTTTGCTCCGCCAAAAATGGCGCACCTCGATTAATCGTGCTGCCGAAGCGATGACCATTTTTGCCGTGATGTGTGCGGGTATTTTTCCGCTCTTCCACGTCGGTCGTGTTTGGTTTGCTTGGTGGCTCTTCCCAATCCCTAACCAAAATGCCATTTGGCCCCAGTTCCGTTCTCCATTAGAGTGGGACGTTTTCGCGGTTTCCACGTACTTCACGGTTTCCACTTTATTTTGGTACATGGGCATGGTGCCTGACTTCGGTACGATTCGCGACCGTGCAACCACCTTGTGGAGAAAAGCTTTTTACAGCGTCTTAGCGATGGGTTGGCGCGGTGGAAATCGTCAGTGGTCCAACATGGAAATGGCGTATCTGTTACTCGCTGGTTTATCCACGCCGCTCGTTCTTTCCGTGCACACCATCGTTTCGTTCGACTTCGCAGTCTCGAACGTTCCTGGCTGGCACACGACTATCTTCCCACCTTACTTCGTCGCGGGAGCAATTTTCTCCGGTTTCGCGATGGTGTTGACGCTGATGCTTCCCTTGCGCGCGATTTATCGTCTGCATGATGTAATTAATCAGTACCACATCGACAACATGTGTAAGATTATTTTAGCGACCGGTACGATGGTCGGTTACGCCTATGCTACGGAGTTCTTTATCGCTGCTTACTCTGGTAACGTTTACGAAAAGTTCGCGTTTATTAATCGTGCCTTCGGTCAATACGCTTGGGCTTACTGGATCATGGTTTCTTGTAACGTGATTACGCCTCAGCTTTTCTGGTTTAAGAAGATCCGCGAAAACCACTCCCTTGTTTGGATTATTTGTCTATTCGTAAACGTCGGTATGTGGTTCGAACGCTTCGTCATCACCGTGACCTCGCTGGCGAATGATTATCTACCATCGAGCTGGGGTTATTACAGTCCGACCATCGTGGATATCTTCACCTTCTTCGGCACTTTTGGTTTCTTCTCGGTGCTCTTCCTTCTCTTCGTGAGATTCTTCCCGCTTCTGCCGATGGCCGAACTGAAGATGGTCTCACCTCACT
>JBBAUU010000167.1:0-2805 GCA_040398065.1 Opitutales bacterium
TTTAAGTTACGTCCGGCATCTAATAACTTCGTACCCGCCCGTGATTTATTTAAAAAGTTTTTGATACTCTTCTGCGAGTTATTGTACGGACGAGAAACAATTAAGCGGCTGAGCATTTTGGATAACGCACCGACGTTTTTATCAATCGACCATTCGTTATCATTTAAAATAACGACTAAACGCTTCGTGGATGTGGCCGCATTATTCAGGGCTTCCATCGTCACCCCGCAGGTCAGTGCGGCATCACCGATTAAAGCAACCACGTGAGAATCTTCATTTAAGCGATCGCGCGCGTTGGCTAAGCCGACGGCGGCGGAAAAAGCGGTGCCAGCGTGACCGGCGCCGAACGCATCGTGTAAACTCTCGTCGCGATTAAGAAATCCGCTCAAGCCACCCGTTTGGCGGATGCCATCGAAGTCTGATTTATTCCTTCCCGTGAGTAATTTGTGCACGTAGCCCTGGTGAGCGACGTCGAAGACGAATTTATCTGAAGGAGAATTAAAAACGCGGTGCAGGGCGATGGTGAGTTCAACCACGCCGAGATTAGGTCCTACGTGACCACCATTACGCGACGTTACTTGGATGATGCGTTCGCGAATTTCTTGGGCGAGCACAGGAAGTTCTTCTGCCGCTAAAGCCTTAACGTCCGTCGGACCATTAATATTGGGCAGAATAGCCATGCGTTTAATTTTTATTCGTCCGAAGATTTTTTGCTCAGTTGTTCGATGCGAAGTTCGGCGGCCTGTAAACTCGTTTGGCAGGCTTTGAGTAAGCGCATACCCTCTTCGTATTTCGTAACTAATTCGTCGAGCGAGACGGTGCCGGCCTCGAGCGACTCGACCAATTTCTCGAGTTTGGCTAGGTCAGCTTCAAAACCTTCTTTCCCATTGGCACTGCCATTTTTTTTGTCGGCGCTCATTAAATAACTCTCAGCGGACTTGGGCAGAGTCTCAAGCGGATAGTTTAATTTTACTTAGTCGGTCTCGTTAATAGGCGGGGACGCAGCCCTGCTTTGACGACTGAATCCAAAACTCCGACCGCTGTACCCGTGAGCGAACGCTCATCCGCGACGATTAAAACCTCGGCCTCAGGGCTTAACTTGGCCTTGTCGGCGAGGGTTTTATTCAAATTCATTTGGCTAATTTCTTTGCCCTCGAGGTAAATTTTTCCTTCGCGATCCACGCCGATCACCATCGAGGCGGCGGTGCTGCTCGTGCCGCCAGCATCAGCCGCGGGCGGGATAATCGAGAGCGTGCGGGACTCCTCGAACCTACCCGCTAATAATAAGAAAAATACCAAAACCACCATCACATCAATCAATGGAATGACATTGATTTCATTACGACGACGGCGAGGAATGACTAAACTCATTTCGATTGCTGTTCGAGACTCTCGACTAACACGTCGATCTGCGATGAAAGAATTTCGACACGGCGACCGAGCCAATTGGATCCAACGAGTGCGGGAATTGCGATGCAAAGCCCAATCATCGTGGTGCTTAAGGCGAGTCCGACGCCACGGGTGAGCGTTTGAGAATCGGGCAAACCTTGCTCAGGAAAGAGTGTCGCTAAACCTGTAACTGTTCCCAAGAGGCCCAACAAAGGTGCGGCGGCGACGATACTATCGATGAGGAAAAATCCACGTTGGAGTTTTATTAATTCGGATCGCGCGAAGGATTTGAGAACTTCGCCACGAGCTCCCTCTTGCCAAAAAATAATAATCCGTCCGGCCGCAGATTGATTACTGACCTTGAGCGAGCGGGCTTCGCCTTTGCGCACCGCTTGCAAAAGGGATACCGGAACCACTCGACCAGAAATAAGAGCGATGGCGCGTTCAGTAATGAGAAAAACTACCAGGATGGAACAGATGCCCAGTGGCCAAAGAAA
The DNA here is from genome assembly GCA_040398065.1 of Opitutales bacterium. GTDB lineage: Bacteria > Verrucomicrobiota > Verrucomicrobiia > Opitutales > UBA953 > UBA953. The sequence continues at coordinate 1,887 of JBBAUU010000167.1, forward strand.
CAATCCAGCACCTTCGATGAGAGCATTCACGTTACTACGCTGAACACCTCAAAACAGTGAGCAAGCCCGCTCTCAATCGTAAAAAAAGTGTAAATTGTATATTTTATGACTGATTTCGCTCTTTAAATCATGGTCGTGTCTATTTTTCGTCAATGATTTAAGAATTTTGAGGTTTTACCTCAATTCTTTGACTTTCTGCCCTATTTTATATTCAATTAAACACTACCCCCAACGACCCTTTAATGAATCGTAAGCGCTCAGGCTTCTCGCTCGTTTTATCCTTAGCCATCATGGCAGGCATGGTCATGTTGGTGATAGTCTTGGCGGCGTTTCTCCAGGTCGAAACTCGTTTAGCTTTAGGACATTCTGGATACATGCGAGCACGCCTCAATGCGATTGCTTCGGCCAAAATGGCATTGGGTCAGTTACAACAATTAGCCGGCCCCGATCAACGTGTAACCATGCGTGCGGACATGTATGATGCGGGTAAAACACCGAGCGCGCAATTTTCAACGACGGTGACGACTACTGAAAATCCGTCCGCACCCGCAGGCGGAAAACTTTCACACCAGAAAAGATATTGGACCGGTGTGTGGGCGACGGGTGGAGTCAGCCAAAATCGTGTGCGCGATTGGAATGTTGCGAAGCCGCATGATACTCGACTTTTCCTCGGATGGCTCAGCTCACCCGGAGTTATCAGCAGTACAGATCCAGAAATCGCTGATGTCACCAAACTCCCGAATTATATACCGAATAGCAGTGCTTACACCTACCCGTCCAATTCATCACCCTTTCCACCTGCGACCAGCATCAGTAGTACAGAAGGTAAAGTCCTCATCGATGATTTAGGTAATCCACTTTCACTTACACCCGACACAGTTTTAGTTCCGCTCTTATCGAGAGGTTCGGTTAAAATGAC
>JBBAUU010000168.1:0-2792 GCA_040398065.1 Opitutales bacterium
CATTGTGTTCTAGAATTTCAGTATGTCCTGGTTGTACGATTTTTGCGCAAGTGAGTGCTTTAACAGTATCGTCGAAAGCATCCTCATCGACATCCCATTTTTCATTTCGCTTCTCTATTTTCTTACTATCATTTAAGGCAATCTCAGTTAATATTGCAGTTTCTTTAGAGCAAATAATCTGTCCTTTAAAGCCTGCTTGAAACCATCTAGGTAAATGGCTTATGTGATCACCGTGCGCATGAGTTAGAATAATTCCTGAAAGTTTATCTGGGTAACAGTCAGCTGGTAAATTACGTGGTATTGCAAGTTGCTCATCATCGTCTTCACCTTGGGTGGCACCACAATCTACTGCGTATATGTTACCGCTGGCTTTAACGCGAAAAAAATGACATGATCCAGTGACGGTTTCTAAGGCACCGTGAAACTTTAGCTGTAAGGGCATTTCGAAAGGGAATTATTTTATCTAATAGACACAATAATATATAAAAGATTTATATAGATTATTTAATAAAAGTACTAAACCCCTATAAATTTTACCCCTATCAAGCAGAAAGTTTAGAAATCTCCCCGTAGGGGAAAGTCTGGGGGAGGGGGTGGATGGGGTCTATTTTTCGAAAGTGGGTGTATACTCCCGGCCTTATGAAACCAAAAAAGCAGAAAGCTCCTTCACTCCTTAGCCTTAGAGATCGATTCGATTACTATGCCCAGTTAATCATCTGGATCGATTGCGAGGGCCGGAAGAAAGATGAGTTCCCCGCAATGACCACCGTCCTCATCGGCGATGTGCTTACCACTTACATCCACGACCCCGTCCTTGCACCGGCTGCTAAGGCCAAGGGAGTGGTGTTCATGGAGTGGAAGGAGTTGTATGTCTGGTTATTACAAACAGCGAAAGAGAAGGGCGCTTACATTGCAGGTTACAGTATCCCAGAGCGTGATTATCTCTATGCGGCTAATCCGGGTCAGGAAGTAGCCATCGACAAGATTTACTTTAATGCGAATGCGGCGTCGTGGTTCCGTAATAAACGTTCGGCAACCTATGCACGCATTCTCAAAACCATGCCCAAGTTTCGTAAGCCTGGACTCAAACAGTTCCTCTTGGATCCCGAAGTCGGCTATCCCTATCCAAAGTATTTAGTACGTAGTGAGTTCAGTCCGGCTCAGGCCCTCAGGCTGGCCCGTGAACAATTAACCAAGTACCAGGGCAAGTATTCAGATGTATCTTCCGGCACCAAGAATGCGCTTAATCATCTCATCGACTATAACCGCCACGACGTCCTCGGGATGAAGTATCTGGTGGAATTTACGCAAGGAGTAGGGGACAAGTGGGCAAGGTGAACGCGTGCGCAGCACGCGAGGGGACACGTTGGCAAGTGGGCACGGTGACAAGGGGATATGCAAAGGTACGCCGCCACATTTAATTCAGTTACATGTCCGCAAGGTGACCTAGGGGTAAAATGATAAGAGGGTCAGACTACCCTAGTGTAGTCTGACCCTCTTAAGGTAGTCTGACCCCTTACGCGTATTGGAGGTTTGCAAAACGGGGATTTCTCTTACGTTTAAGTTATGCGCGAAATGCTATCAATATCTGCAGCAATGCTGCTGGTTTGTCTGGTGGCAGGGTGTGCGGATGGTTTGACGTCGGGCGCTGGCTTGCCTGATTTGACGGTTCACCAGTGGCGTCACCGGGTCGTAGTCATCGACACCCCTTCGCCGCAGTCTGCCGATTACTTGCGACAAAGTGCAGCGCTCGAGGCAGCCTCGGCGGGCCTGCGGGAGCGGGACGTAATCATTGTCACGCAAGCTGCAAAGAATTTTCGAGTTCGCCTTGTCGGCAAAGATGGAGGCGTGAAGTTCGATCGCAATACGCTGGTCGATACTAAGACTCTCTTCGCTTTAATCGATGCTATGCCGATGCGTCAGGCAGAATTATCCGGTCGCTAAGTCGGGCTAAACAATTGAGGGGACACGTGGGCAAGGGGACATGGTGACAAGGGGAGATGCAAAGGTACGACGCATCTAGTTGAGGGGACACGTTGGCAAGTGGGCACGGTGACAAGGCGAGAGGCAAAGATGCTGGGGTGTTACCCTTGGTGTAGACCGTGTATAGACATGGATTCTGATACTCGGTACTATTTATAAATGTATATGAAATACACTTACGATTGTTTTTATGATTTGACAGTTAGTTTCTATTTTGGCTTTCTAATTTTACATCCCTCCAGTTTGTTTCGACAGCTGGACGCAGGGCGATCTCTTCGGGGGTCGCCCTTGCATTTTATATCTTAAGTTGTGCATCTGACTATGAAAACGAAGAGAACAATGCTCTATATTGATGGATTTAATTTATATTATAGTGCTGTAAAAGGCACACCGTTGCGTTGGCTTAATCCACACGCTTTAGTGGCCAGAGTTTTCCCTCAAAATCAAATTATCGGTACTAAGTATTTTACTGCTAGTGTGTCGTCATTGTCGGGTGATGTTGATCAGCCAATTCGCCAAGCAATTTATTGGCGCGTTCTTCGAACTTTACCCAACTTCGAAATCATCCAGGGTCACTTTCGTACGCGTAAAGTTCGCGCTGCTCTTGTAAATCCGCCGCCCAATACCATTGAAGTCTTTAAAACAGAGGAAAAGGGGTCGGATGTTAATCTTGCAGCCCATTTATTGTTAGATGGATTTCTTAATAGATATGATTGTGCGATAGTTATAACGGGTGACTCGGACTTAGTGACACCCATTCGAATGGTCAGAGATGAACTTAAAAAAACTATAGGAGTTCTTAATCCACA
>JBBAUU010000169.1:0-2762 GCA_040398065.1 Opitutales bacterium
TGCACGGTGAAGAACCACTCGCTCAAATTAACAAAGAAGTTAAAGTTAAGAAAGTCGTCTAACTTCCCCCGTGTCACCTTGTCTCCTAAACTAATATAACTCCCATGTCCGAAGTATTTCACGTCGTTCCAACCGAAGCTCACGAGGCTCTCGTCAGCGCTGCTTACCAGCATCGCGGTTTCGGTGCTACCGAATCAAACCAAGCTGCTAAGATGTCCTCGATGGCCACTCGCCACGGCATCCGCACTCACAATGCCATCAAAGCATTACACTTAGACGAACTCTTTGGTTCAAAAGTCGGCGGCTGCAAACCCAACGCCTCTGTCGTTAAAAAATCTTCACGCTTTGCCGCTGCCGAAGTTTGGGATGCAAAACAAAAACTCGGTCAAGCTGTCGCCACCGACGCTATCGAAACTTGTATCAAACTTGCTGATCAATACGGCGTAGGAACAGTTTCCGTTGATAACGCTTTCCACTACCTCTGGGGCGGTGGCTATGTTATGGAAGCCGCTAAACGTGGTTACATCGCTTACACTAATTGCACCGCTACTCTCGCTGAAGTCGTTCCCTTCCAAGGTAAATTCCCAACGCTCGGAACTAATCCACACTCCTGGGGCTTCCCAACCACCGACGCTGTTGGATTCCCCATCGTCATCGACTGGGCTACCTCAGTCATCGCCATGGGCCGCGTTCAACAATTAAAACGCGAAGGTAAACAATTACCTCCTGACGCCGCCGTTGATAAAGATGGTAAAGTCACCATCGATCCATCCGCCGCCGTTTCTCTCATTCCTTTCGGTGCTCACAAAGGCTACGGTCTTTCTTTAATCAACGAAATCGTTGCAGGTTTCATCGGTGGCTCACTCCCCACGATTCGTAGCCGCACTCGTGTTGCTGGCGAAAAACAAGACTGCGCCTTCTTCTTCCAAGTCATCCACCCTGACGCGATCAGCAGCGGAGTTTTTGCTCAAGGTCGTAACCAACAGCAAAACATCAAAGCCGTTCTCGGTGATATTCTCGGACACGGAAACGAAAAGTGTATCCTCCCTGGACAAATGGAAGCGACCTTCGCCGCACGCAGTCAAAAAGCTGGCGGTCTCCTCTTCTCAAAAGCTGAAGTCGAAGCCCTCAATGAAATCGCACATGAGTGCGGCATCAAAGCTTTCGATGTTTCCCAACTCCCAACCGCTTAATTTCACATACCACTATGGCACTCCAAATTAAATCTGCGAAGGATTGTACCTTCGATCAAATCTCTCTCGGTGAAGTGATGCTTCGCCTCGACCCCGGTGAAGGACGCGTCCGCATCGCTCGTGAGTTCAAAGTATGGGAAGGCGGCGGCGAATATAACGTCGCGCGTGGACTCCGTAAATGCTTCGGCTACCGCACCTCGGTCGCTACGGCTTTCGTAGATAATGAAGTCGGTCGTCTCGTGGAAGACTTCATCATGCAAGGTGGAGTTAATACAGATTTTATTAAATGGCGCGAAGACGATGGCATCGGCCGAACTGTCCGCAATGGTCTCAATTTCACCGAGCGTGGTTTCGGTATCCGTGGCGCCGTCGGCGTCCCTGATCGTGGTAACACCGCCGCTAGCCAATTAAAACCTGGTGATATCGACTGGGAACATATCTTCGGTAAACTCGGCGTACGCTGGTTGCACACGGGCGGAATTTTCGCCGCTCTCTCCGAATCCACCGCACTCGTGACCATCGAAGCGGTTAAAGCAGCCAAGAAACACGGTACGATTGTTTCCTACGATTTAAATTATCGTCCTTCACTTTGGAAGACCATCGGTGGACTGAAAAAAGCCCAAGAGGTTAATCGCGAAATCGCTAAGTACGTCGACGTCATGATCGGCAACGAAGAAGATTTCACCGCCTCACTCGGCTTCGAAGTTAAAGGTGCTGACCACAGCCTCGCACACATCGAGACCGATGCGTTTAAGGAAATGATCAAGACCGCCGTTAAAGAATTCCCTAATTTCAAAGTAGCCGCTACTACCCTTCGTCGCGTTATCACCGCTACCAAGAATGACTGGAGCGCTATTTGCTACCACGACGGAAAATTCTACGACTCTATCAAATTCCCTGAACTCGAAATCCTCGATCGCGTCGGCGGTGGCGACAGCTTCGCTAGCGGTTTAGTTTTCGGATTTATGGAATTCAATGACGCTCAAAAAGCCGTTAACTACGGTGCAGCCCACGGTGCTCTCGCTTCCACAACTCCTGGTGACACCTCGATGGTGACTCGTAAAGAAGTTGAAAAGCAAATCTCCGGTGGCGGCGCTCGCGTCGTCCGCTAAACTCTATACAAACTACTCATTACCCCTTGTCACCGTGTCCCCGTGTCACCGTGTCCCCTAAAATAAAACTATGTCCTCCCTCGAACTCTTCTCCCTCAAAGGTCGCATCGCTGTCATCATCGGTGGTACCGGCGAACTTTGTGGTGCTATCTCCGAAGGCTTTGCCTCCGCGGGTGCTCACGTAATCCTCGTTGGACGCGACCCCGCTAAGGCCGACGCTCGTCTCGCCAAAATTAAATCAGCCGGTGGTAAAGGCGAATTCATGTCCTGCGAAGCGACCAACAAAAATGATTTAATCGTACTCCGTGATAAGATTTTAGCCGCCTACGGAAAAATCGATATCCTCATCAATGGCGCCGGCGTAAATTCCGCTACTCCCTTCTTCGAAATCGCTGAGACCGAATTAGATCGCATCATCTCAGTTAATATCAAGAGCGTCGTGCTCGGCTCTCAGGTA
>JBBAUU010000170.1:0-2632 GCA_040398065.1 Opitutales bacterium
TTCACGGCGAAAATATTAAATTATTATCCCAATGCTATTTTAAGATCAAAATCACAATTCCCCCAGGGTACGGTCGCAGAAGTGACGGAAGGCATCGGGGCACGTACACCCTTATCGTACAAACCCATCCCCGAAAGCTTTGATGATAATAATCCCAACAATCCCTTAGCTATCGTCGAAATCAATTCGGGTAAAGTGAAGCTCGGCACTTGGATTCTCAATGCTCCGATGTTGGAGTCCCTGCCCGCACAAACTTTCATCCACGATGGAAAAAATTACGAAATAGCTCTGCGAAAACTTCGCTACTATCTACCCTTCTCCATTACCCTTAACCAATTTACGCACGAGAAGTATCCAGGAACTGACATCCCTAAGCGTTTCGTCAGCGATGTATTCGTGACGGGCGAAACGAGTAAGTTCCCCTACACGATTTCCATGAATCAACCGATGCGTCACGGCGGAATGACTTTCTTTCAATCCAGCTTCGGTGCCACCGCTGAGGGTAAAAATATTTCCATCCTACAAGTGGTACGCAATCCTGGTTGGTTAATCCCCTACATTTCAGTCAGTCTTATGTCGTTAGGACTTCTTTGGCACTTCTGTCTGTCACTCGGTCAGTTCATCAGCCGTCGATCCGCTACCACGGCCTTGAGTATCATCGCTCTGGGTATTTTACCCTTAAACGCGGAAGCAGCTGAAAAAAATTGGGATACAAAAGAGTTCGGGAATATCCCTGTCCAAAATGGCGGCCGGATCATTCCTATTGAGACCTTAGCCAGTTCGTCACTCTTACAAATGAGGGCACGACGTGAAATCGCACTCACCGACGTAGAAGCCATCGCCTTTGGGAAGAAACCTTCCACTTGGACCGCAGAAGAATCTGCTTTAATTACTAAAGAATTACCTGACTTAGATCCTGTTGCCAAAGCTGCTTTGGAATTACGTCCCGTTAATCTCAATGGAAAATCGATTACTGCTTTAGATTGGTTAATTGAAGTTTGCTTCCGTGGACATGTTGCGAAATTTCTACCCACTTTCCGCGTAGACCATCCTGTAGTTTTAAAAATAATGGGACGTGATCCTGAAAAAACTAAATTTATTAGTTGGAATGATGTGATTAACCATGGTGAGAGTTTAACCAAAGCAGCAGAAAAATCACGGGGCCTAGCCCAAGCCAATCGCGAAGCCGAAGACCGCGCACTCATTCAATTAGAAAGCGCTGCCCGACAATACGCTAACTTGGTGATGACGTTTATTCCTGGTGATTTACCAGCAGAAATTCCACCACAAAAAGAATACGATGTTTGGCTGACCTCGTTAAATACCGCAGCACTGCAAATGCAGAAGAATGCTAAAACGAGTAATAAGGCACCTGCCTTCGACGAAAAACTTCAAGAGAGTCTCAAAGTTCTCGTGCAACGCTATCAAGATCTTTCCCGCGAAGGTAGTATCCGAATCGTTCCGCCGAAAAATATAAATGATCATAGCTGGGATAATTTAGGTACCGCCTTACTCGCAGTAATAACCGAACGCGATAAACACCGCGCCGCTCTGGCGCCTGAAGGTACACTGACCCGCTACGCTAGATTTTGTATGGCCTGGCGTGAAGGTCGTACCGATGACTGCGCCATAGAAGCTCGTGCACTTTACGCTGCTCAGACAGGACCATGGACCGCACGCACCGATGCCGAAACTATCTTCAGTCGCCTTCAAGTATTCTACTGGTTACTCATCGCTTACTTTATTTTAGTTTTAATCGTACTCTGGGGCTGGGTCACAGAAAAATCCCGAAGCTTCTACAGTGTGGCATTTGCATTACTCAACACGCTATTCGTCTGTCACACCTTAGCTCTAGTTTTCCGCATGTGGCTGCATGAACGTCCCCCGGTCACCAATCTTTACTCTTCAGGTATCTTCGTAGCTTGGGGTGCGGTTCTACTCTGTATCATTTTAGAAAAACTTTGGCGTAATGGTATTGGATCGGCGGCAGCTGGAGTGAGCGGCTTTGTGTCTCTAATCGTCGCCCATAATCTCAGTCTTTCTGGTGAAGATAATTTAGAGAGCGTGCGCGCCGTGTTAGATTCAAACTTCTGGCTCTCCACCCACGTCACCACCGTGACCATTGGCTACTCAGCCACCTACGTCGCAGGTCTCGTCGCTGCCATTCACTTATGGTTACGTGCCTTTAAAAAGGGTTATCGCGAAGGTGAATCCGTCGCACGTGCTGCCTACGGCATTCTCGCTTTTGCCACCCTCGCTAGCTTCGTCGGGACGATGCTTGGAGGAATTTGGGCCGACCAAAGTTGGGGGAGATTCTGGGGCTGGGATCCCAAAGAAAATGGCGCCTTACTCATTGTAATTTGGTGCGCAATTTGCCTACACGCACGCTGGGGTGGGCTGGTTAAACGCGAGGCACTCATGCAAATGTTGGTCTTTGGTAATATCGTCACGAGCTGGTCATGGTTTGGGACAAACTTATTGGGCGTGGGATTACACAGTTATGGATTCACTGAATCAGGTTTCTTCTGGCTCTGTGCTTTTGCCGTTTCCCAACTCGTCATCATCACGATTGGCTGGCTTCCCGCGCGCGATGAAGCTCCGGCTGCATGAGTGACTCAACGGAAAATTTCTG
>JBBAUU010000171.1:0-2593 GCA_040398065.1 Opitutales bacterium
CTCCCTTATCCCGGCGGTGCGCTCATCGAACAACACGCACAAAAAGGTAATACTCAAAGTTTCTCCTTTCCTCGCGGACTTCCCGAAAAATCAGATCTTCGTTTCAGTTTCTCGGGCCTAAAAACCGCCCTTCGCTATCAACTCGAAAAAATGTCAGACGAAGAAGTAAAATCTCAACTCCCGTCCCTCTGTGCGAGTTATCAGGATGCAATCCTTGGCCAGCTTAACGCCAAGATGCTATCCGCTCTCAACTCTGGATCATATAAATCGGTCGGACTTTCTGGCGGTGTGGCTAATAATCGTGCCCTGCGTAACCTGCTCGCCCAATCGCTCGAGAAACAAAAACTCCCTCTCCTCATCGCCGAGCCAAAGTACTGTGGTGATAACGCTGGAATGATTGCCTTCGCGGCCTGGGCCGACCCCCATGGCGCCAAAGCAGGTACCGTGGAACCCGCTCCACAATTAAGTATCGACCTCGCATAATCGGGTTGCCCGACCTGCCCCCCTTGGCTCATGTTCATGAGATGGAATGGCAGGTAAAATCACTCTCACACACCTGTGCTAGTTCAGGTAAAGAACTTCACGTCGGCGACTCCGTCGTCTGCATCGTGTTCAAACCTCTCGGTGGCGCCATCGAACGTCGCGATGTTCTCAAAGAATACGCGACCGAATTTAAACCCGACGGCTTATTGCTCGGTCGCTGGTCACGCCAAGTCAAAGAACGCGGCGAAGAAGAACAAGCCCTCCGTGCCCAACTGCTCGCCTCCCGCGAAGAATTTTTTCTTTCATTATTCGACGACGCTGCTGACCCCAGTGGCGATAAAGCCGTATTAAAACATATTCTCGCCATGTTGTTGGAAAGAAAACGGATTGTTAAAGCGACCGGACCCGCCGAACAGGGACTCATCCCCTACCAACACCAATCCACTAAACAGATTTTGATGGTCCCCGCAATGGATCTACAACCTGAGCACCTACTCCAAGTGAGTGGCTCACTCGAATTATTAGTGGGTTAATCCATAACATGAAATTCCACTCTACTCTTTTCGTTTTCTTGAGCCTCTTATTCGTTACGGGCTGTCAAACCACACCTCCGTCGCACTTCGCTTCCATTTACGTCGAGGCGCCAGAATCCTCCAGCCGCATTATGCGGAAAAATGTCACCCTCCCCGTCAGCGGAATCACTATCCCCATTCTTGGTAAAGAATTAACTCTCGCAGAAGATCTACTTAATACCGAAGTTGTTGAAACGGGTGAGTCAGATTTACGCGTTGTCTCGCTGCTCGTACAATTAAACCGAACCGCCGCGGCTATGATTATGGACGTCACCCGTCAAGCACGCGGAAAACATTTAGTTTTAGTAATCAACGATGAAGCAGTGGGTATTATGCCCATCGAAGATAAAGTCGTGGATGGAAATTTATTTTTCTTCGTCGAACGCAAAGGAAAAAATAGTAAAGAAGCTGCCCTCGAAATTAGTCGCGAGCTCAATCAGTCGATTTTACTCATTCGCCAGCTGGAAGATAAAAAGTGAGATATCTAGCGAGCACTCTCCTGTTATTTTTCGGACTAGTCTGTGGAGCTCGTGCGATTGAAGTTCAGTGGCCGACCTCCATGGACACGAGTATCATTCAAGGTCTCGAAGACTATGTTCAACCTGTAGGCACTGGAAAAATCGAGTCGGGTTGCTTCGGTATGGTGCGCGAAGAAGGCCGACGCTTCCACGAGGGCATTGATATTCGACCCTACCAAGTGAAGAGCAATGGCGAGCCCGCAGACTACGTTTTCGCTGCAATGTCGGGCAAAGTAGCCTACATAAATAACAATACCAATGGACCGTATGGACGTTACATCATTCTGGTTCACGACAATGCCGAAATCGGATTGTACAGTCTCTACGCCCACCTCGCCAAAATAGATTCCACTTTACGCGTCGGCGATAACGTCGCTCGCGGCAAAGCCATTGCTATTATGGGCCATACCTCCATGCCAAGCAGCCCCATCCCCGTGGAACGTGCGCATTTGCATTTCGAAGTGGGACTGCGTTTAGCCGATTCTTTTAATTCATGGTATAAGAGTCGTTTCAACTATAAGCGTGATCCAAATCTTCATGGTCTGTGGAATGGACAAAACTTAACAGGCTTTGATCCGACCTACCTTCTCGGAAAAAGTAGCGTAAATACTCTCGAGATTATTAAAAGCTTACCTGCGGCACTCGCCGTCACCATTCGCACTCCGTTAGCGCCCGACTTCGTCACGCGCCATCCTGGACTCGTACAAGGGAACCCTCAAACGGCCGAAGGTTGGTACGTGGAATTCACCTGGCACGGCCTGCCGAAACGCTGGGTCGCACTACCCGCCGGAAACCCACAAATACCCAATAAAACCTTCGAAATCATCGGCATCAACCAGCAGTACCGCAGCCGTCTCATCGCCCGCAAAATGCTCACCTCCAATGGTCTTAATGCCGGTGAAAATCTCGTGCAGAATTTAGAAATCCTACTCTCGAACTCGCGCTGATTAATTCAGACTCGGATTAGGCGGAGAGTCTAAAGTTAAACGTAAGTCCGGACGATGTTTGGTCAGCAATGCT
>JBBAUU010000172.1:0-2464 GCA_040398065.1 Opitutales bacterium
GAAGAAACCTGAAGCCACTGCTGAAGAGTTCCAAAAGGCGCACGAAGCCATCATCAAGCCACTCAGCGAAGCCGCTCAGGCGATTTACGCTGAAGCCGCAAAACAAGCCGAAGCTAACCCTCAAGGTGGCGCCGAAGCTAAAGACGGAAAAGCGAAAGATGGCAAAGTGGTCGACGGCGACTTCGAGGTTGTCGACGACGGCAAGAAATAATCTCTCATAATGTTCTTAAAAGGGCCAGCCAACCAGCTGGCCCTTTTTGTTTTTATATCGCTCAGCCGTTGACCAAAGGCCGTAGCTGTGTTGGTTTTGAAGTGTGAAATCTTCCGAGCAGTTATTCCAAGAAGCCCTAGCAATGATTCCGGGCGGGGTGAATTCTCCCGTGCGAGCCTTTCGTTCGGTCGGTGGCGCACCTTTTTTTACGAAGTCGGCCAATGGCGCGCGCTTAACGACCGTAGATAATAAACAGCTGGTTGATTTCGTTCTCACCTGGGGACCCGCGATTCATGGTCATAATGATCCAGAAATCCGCAGCGCTATTCTGGAGGCCCTCAATGCTGGTACAAGTTTTGGTACGCCTAATCCTCTGGAAGTTGAAATGGCTAAACTGATTTTAGAATGTGTACCGGCGGTTAAAAAAGTACGTATGACGAATAGCGGAACCGAAGCTACGATGTCGGCTATTCGCTTGGCTCGCGGTTATACGGGTCGTGAAAAGATTATTAAATTCTCTGGATGTTATCACGGCCACGTGGATTCTCTTTTAGTCAAAGCAGGCTCAGGTGCACTGACGCAGGGAAATCCTGATTCAGCAGGCGTGACTAAGGGTACAGCGGCTGATACGTTAGTGGCTGAATATAATAATTTACCCGATGTAGAAAAACTCTTTGAGGCGAATCTAGGCGCCATCGCTGGAGTTATTTTAGAACCATATCCTGCGAACGTTGGATTAATTTTACCGCAAAAAGGTTTTCTGGAAGGTTTGCGAAATCTTTGTACTAAACACGGTGCCGTATTGATTTTTGATGAAGTGATGACCGGCTTCCGTCTTTCTTTAGCGGGCACTCAGGGATTACATAACGTGGTGCCTGACTTAGTTTGCTTGGGAAAAATTATTGGTGGCGGACTTCCAGTCGGGGCTTTCGGTGGTAAGGCAGAGATCATGGACAAACTCGCGCCGCTGGGTCCGGTTTATCAAGCTGGTACACTTAGTGGAAATCCGCTCGCCATGGCGGCTGGTTTAGCAGCAGTCAGAAAATTAAAACGTGAAAATCCTTATCAGAGACTAGACCAACTTGGTATAAAAGTTCGCGATACCTTATTGTCTGCGGCGAAGGCCAAAGGAATTCCATTGCACGTGCCGCAAGTGGGTTCGATGTTCTCATTATTTTTCAATCCCGAGGTGGTTACGAATTACGACCAAGCCATTGCGTCGAACGGGGACCTCTACCGTAAAGTATTTCGTTACGCTTTAGATCACGGGGTGTATTTAGCACCTTCGCCTTATGAGACGGCCTTTTTATCGACCGCTCACGAAGGGGTCGACATTGACCAAGCCTGTGCTACATTGGATTCAGCAATTCGTTCACTTTAATATCACCATGGCTAAACTTTCATTCATCGGTGCAGGGCGTATGGCCGGGGCCATCGTGCGTGGTCTCATTCGCTCCGGTGCCTGTGTGCCTAGCGACATCAAGATCATCGGCGGAGCTAATCACTCAGCGAAAGATTTAGCCAAGGAAACGGGCGTAATCATCGCCACCAGTGCGGAAGATTTATTTGCCGGTGCAGATGCGGTTGTGGTCGCCTGCAAGCCACAACAATTTCCGATGCTCAATGAGTCCTATGGGAAATTAGCAAAAGATAAATTAGTCTTATCGGTTTTGGCGGGAACGCGTTTGGCGACACTCACACAATTTTTTAGTTCATCCCGGAATGTTGTACGGACAATGCCAAATACACCTGGAGCGATTGGCAAGGGTGTGACCGCGCTTTGCTCTGCGAAAACCCTTACTACCAGTGATAGGGCGATTGTGTCAGCCATTTGTGATGGCTTAGGGATGACTTTAGAAATCCCTGAAAATATGTTCGATGCGGTGACTGCTGTCTCCGGCAGTGGCCCTGGATTTTTCTTTGAAACCATTTCGGCTTATGAAGAAGCAGCTGTTGAACTTGGATTTACGCCTGTCCAAGCACAGTTGCTCGTCAGACAAACATTCTTGGGTTCGTTGGCATTATTGCAGTCGACCCAGGAGACGCCTGAAAATTTACGCAATCAAGTGACCTCGCCTGGTGGAACGACTAAAGCAGGTTTAGAGGCTCTCTCTAAGAATCAATTCCGCGAAACGATTAAGGCTGCATTATTGGCTGCTAAGAATCGCTCTGAAGAATTAGGAAAGTAGTTAACGTTGAGGGGACACGTGGGCAAGGGTAGGGGCGCGACTGCGTCGCGTCCTCGCATCTCCC
>JBBAUU010000173.1:0-2463 GCA_040398065.1 Opitutales bacterium
ACGTGTCTTTACTGCCTCCTCCTTGTGATGAGTTAACGACTAGTGAGCCGCGTTTTAAGGCAACTCGAGTTAAACCTCCAGGTAGCACTTTTACGTTATCACCCCATAAAACAAAGGGTCTTAAGTCCACGTGTCGCCCTTCGAGATTCCCATCGATGAGGGTAGGGTGTTGCGAAAAATTAACGACGGGTTGAGCGATGTAATTACGTGGAGTGGCGATGATTTTTTCACGGAAACTTTCAATTTCTTCCGCCGTAGCGGTTGGCCCTATCAGCATGCCATAACCACCGCTCTCATTAGCGGCTTTAACTACTAACTTAGGAAGATTTTCTAAAATATATTTTTTATCGGTAGGGCGCCAAGCAAGGTACGTAGGTACTTGTTCGAGAATCGGATCCTGTGCTAAATAATATTTAATCATATCGGGCACGTAAGCGTAGGTGACTTTATCGTCGGCTACACCTGTGCCGATGGCGTTAGCGAGTGAAACATTTCCCCGACGAACGGCGTCGACTAAACCGGGAACACCGAGACAGGAGTCTTTGCGGAAGACTTGTGGGTCGAGGAAGTCATCATCGATACGTCGGTAGATGACATCGACTTGGCGAAGTCCTCGCGTTGTTCGCATGTAAACGAACCCGTCGAGTGCGATGAGGTCGCGACCTTCGACGATTTCGATACTCATCTGACGAGCTAAGAACGAGTGTTCAAAATAGGCACTGTTATGGACACCAGGAGTGAGCAGAACCACGTTTGGATTGGGGTTTTCGTGCGGTGCGATGTGACGTAAGGTCGCTAATAAGTCGGCCGGATAAGTGTCCACAGGTCTCACGCCACCGCTGAACAGATGGGGAAACACGCGTTTCATCGCAGTGCGATTTTCTAGAACATAGGAAACGCCTGATGGGCAGCGTCCGTTGTCTTCGAGTACTAAATATTTTCCATCGGTGTCACGAATGAGATCAGTCCCGCAGACGTGAATGTAAGCATCCTTAGGAACGGAGACGCCGACGAACTCAGGACGGAAATGAGCTGCCCCGTAAATAACTTCTTTAGGAATGATACCATCCTTCAAAATTCGTTGTTCATGATAAATATCATATAGAAATAAATTCAGCGCCGTGATTCTTTGAATCAAACCCGCTTCGATTGTTTCCCATTCATTAGCCGGAATAATACGCGGGAAGGGGTCAAACGGGAAAACTCTCTCGGTTCCTTTTTCGTCTCCGTAAACCGTGAAGGTGATTCCTTGTTTTAAAAACAACAGTTCGAGGCTGCGGATTTTTGAATTTAAATCGTTGGTGGTTAATCCACTTAACCGATCAGCGATACCCTTGTAGTAGGGACGAATTTTACCATGTTCGTCCAAGAGTTCGTCGAACAGCTTGTTGGGCTTATAATCCTTAAGATTCATGCTTAATACTGAGCAGACACTCTGCCATTAGTTAAAAAGGCGTAATGTGACTAATTTTAAGCAAACCCACCGCTCACAGTTGAGCAGGGCTGACCTCATTCGACCTTACAGACCTGGTCGGCTATTCGAATCGGGCGATTTCATGCCCTTGGCTTTGAAGAACTCGCTTAAAACTTCGGCGCGGGCATCGGCCAACTGATTTTTTCTAACATCTTCCGTGGTCAGCATTTTTTGTCGTTCCGTCATGATGCGACGAAGGTGCATCAGTGCGCCTTGTTGTAGCTGTCGTACGCGTTCGCGAGTGAGTTTAAATTTTTCACCAATCTCTTCCAGTGTCAGTGGGCTTTCGCCATTTAATCCAAAGCGCAACGTGATGACTTCAGCTTCACGCGGTTCGAGTCTCGTAAGCATTTCGTTAATCTCAGCGACGTCGGATTTGCTGCGAAGATTTTCAAAAGGAGAACTCGCGTTTTCATCTTTTACTAAGTCACCTAAAGTCGAATCACCTTCTTCGCCGACTTCTTGATCGAGCGAGGCCGCGCGATTAGCGACGGACTTCATGTGCACGACTTTCGAAATAGGAATCTCCATCGACTGGGCGATTTCTTCGTCCGATGGTTCGCGTTCTAATTCCTTCGCTAATTGGGCAATCATGCGACGCATTTGTGCAATGCGATCAACCATGTGGACGGGTAAACGAATCGTTTTTCCGTTAGAAGCCAGTGCGCGTTTGATGGCCTGTTTAATCCACCATGAGGCGTAGGTGCTGAGTTTACCGCCCTTGTCGGGGTCGAAACGTTCAACGGCTTTTATCAGTCCAAAATTTCCTTCACTGATTAAGTCCATTAAGGGCAGGCCGAAGTCATCATAATCACGAGCGATTCTTACGACTAAGCGTAAATTAGACTGAATCATTTTCTGTCGTGCGGCTTCGTCACCTTTGAGGACTTTTCGAGCCAGTTTAGTTTCTTCTTCTAAAGTGAGGAGCGGGGTTTTTCCGATTTGATCCAAGTAGGATCTCAGCGGTGAACGTTCATCGGGCGAAAGTT
>JBBAUU010000174.1:0-2407 GCA_040398065.1 Opitutales bacterium
CTAACGCCGGATTACAGCCGCGAATCCATCGACGGGGAGTGACTCCGTTCGTTACATTCACAAACTTCTTTGGCCAGAGTTGATCAAAACTTGCAAAGAGATGTTCGCGCAGCAAACGCGTATGCAATTCAGCAACTCCGTTTACATGATGTGAGCCCACGACCGCGAGGTGCGCCATACGTACGCGCTTTACTCCACCCTCTTGTATAATCGAGAGTTCCGTCTTCTTTTCATCATCACCTGGCCAATGGCGATCCACCTCTTCTAAGTGGCGGCGGTTGATTTCGTAAATGATTTCTAAATGACGTGGGAGAACCTTTTCAAAAAGGGGCACCGACCAAGTTTCAAGGGCTTCCGGTAAAAGCGTGTGATTGGTGTAACTAAATACCTTGGTACAAAGACTCCACGCGTGATCCCAACCGAGACGATGCTCATCCACCAATAAACGCATTAATTCAGCGACGGAAATGGATGGGTGCGTATCATTCAATTGTACGGCAATCTTGTCCGAAAGATTCTCGAAGCCTTTATTCAAACGAAGGTGGCGACGTAAGATATCCTGTAACGAACAGGACACGAAAAAGATTTGTTGGACGAGTCGAAGTTCTTTTCCGCTTTCGGTACTGTCATTCGGATACAAAACTTTGGAGATGGTTTCACTGATATCGCGTTCGCGTACAGCTTCCACGTAACCCCCACGATCGAAGGCACGGAAATCAAACTCGGTCGTCGCCCGCGACTCCCATAATCTAAGGAAGTTCACGCTCGAGGCATTAAAGCCTGCGATAGGAATATCCCAAGGCACCCCGAGTAAATCTTTCGTATCCACCAACTCCGATAAATGATTTCCACAGTCATCAATCTTGTTAACGACGCGACCATACAAAGGAACGCGGACGTTGAAATTAGGACGGCGAATTAACCAAGGGTTGTTATTCGATAGCCAAGCATCGGCACCTTCGACCTGACGGCCATTCACAAAGGTCTGACGGAACAAACCAAACTCATAATGAATCCCGTAACCGATTGCAGGAATATCCATCGTCGCCAAGGAATCCAGGAAGCAGGCCGCTAAACGACCCAATCCACCGTTACCCAGACCCATATCCGATTCGTCGTCTGCAATTAGTTCTAAGTCCTGACCTAAATTTTTTAAAGCAGCACTCGCTACCTGACGCATGCGCAAATTGACTAAATTATTAGTCAACACTCGTCCCATTAAGTATTCTAGAGATAAATAATAAACCCGGCGGACATTCTTAGTAGAATGCACCGCTTGAGTTGCGATATAGCGCTCCAACATCAAATCACGAGCGGCCATCGAGGTGGCCAACCACCAATCACTTTTCGTCGCCGTGATCGGATCGCGAGCAAACGTACTTTTTAAATGTTTTAAAATCGCATCACGAAAGATAGCCACTTCGCTCGCCGAGGGAGCGTCGGATGACTTAACAGCAACGGACGACTTCTTTGCGGCTACTTTTTTCGCGGGTCGCGACTTTGCTTTGGGCGACTTAAAAGAGGATTTCTTTTTCGAAGGCATAGTTGTATTTAAAACATAGAGGCACTAGCCACAAGCGAGCCAAAACCGCCTCAACCCCCTGCCAACTGCTTCAAGGTATTTAAATCGAGCTTACCCGTGCCCAAAATCGGGACCTTGGGTACTTTTTTAAACAATTTTGGTACCCATAGGTTCGGTAGACCCGCCGTAACCAACCCCTTCCTCACCATTTCCGTATCCAAGTCCATCGTATGTAAAACGACCAGTTGCTCACCCTTTTGTGGGTCGAGCTGCGAACTCACCGCTAAAACGATTTCCGATGCTCCCTCTAGATTTAGAACTTTTAAAATGGCCTGCTCAATCGTGCCATGCGGAACCATCTCGCCGCCCATTTTTGAAAATCGGGAGAGTCGCCCCGCTAAATATAAAAATCCATTTTCATCCATGCGAGCGAGATCGCCCGTGCGATACCAACCATCGACCAAGGCTTCACGCGTACGATGGGGATCACTCAAATACTGATTAAAAATATTCACTCCTCGAACTTCGAGTAATCCGGTCTCACCCGGTGCTAAAATTTCGTTCGTCTCCACATCACGAAAACGCACAGCGATGCCGATGAGCGGTCGACCGACCGAACCGATCTGATGCCCTTGCCAAACCCCACCCGGAGCTTCGGCATCTACTTGATTAGGCACATTAACCGAAATTACCGGACTGGCCTCCGTGATACCGTAACCTTCGAGCATAGGAGTTTCGAGTTCAGTGCTGAAACCTTGAACAAGATCATCGGGTAATTTTTCAGCTCCAGCCACCACCCACTCCAGAGATTTCATATCCTCTTTCGTCGCACGTCGTAAATAGGGACGAAGAAAAGTAGGCGTGCCCACTGTGATGGTTACACCC
>JBBAUU010000175.1:0-2393 GCA_040398065.1 Opitutales bacterium
CCGGCTGATGTCGCCGAGCTCGGTGCCAAACGTTGGGCGGCAAAACAGGCGAAGGACTTCGTCGCCGCCGATCGCCTCCGCCTGGAGCTCGCCGAGTTGGGGTGGACGATGCTCGACCGCAAGGATGGATACGACCTCAAGAAGTCTTAAATAATTTTATTAGAGCGGTTGACTTCAGTGATACCGACTTGGTATAATGATTAACTATGTCGCAATCTCCTACGAACTCTCAACGTATCGCTTTTCTCTTACTCGGTGCTTCTTTAGCCCTTGGTTTCATTATAGGTTCTGAAAAATTAAGCACGGCGATTGCTCAAGTGAGAAAAAGCCAGCCCTCCATTATGGTTAAGGGTGTAGCCACTCAGAATGTAAAATCGGATCAAGCGATTATGGATTTTTTTGTTGTTTGGCGCGGTACTGAATCCGTAGCTGGTCGCAAAGTTTTCATTTCCCAGCGTGATATTTTTAAAAAGAAACTTTTGGATTATGGTTTTAAAGAAACTGAAGTGAGCATGGAAGCCATTGAACAAAGAAGATTAGAGCCGGCTAACACCAAAACCACGGGTGCTATTGAGTATGATAAATATGCCCGTGGCACTGTCCCAGATTTTGTTTATTTCACAGTGTTTAAAATCACTACTGATAAAGTTGATTTAGCAGATAAATTTTCTCGTGAAGATTTTAGTTTAGAAAACGACGTTGAGGTCAAACCCCGTCAGGTCGCCTTTAAATTAGTTAATGTGGATGACTCCAAGAAAGAATTATTAATCGCAGCAGCTAAAAATGCACGAGGCCGCGCCGATGTTTTAGTTTTAGGATCCGGAAGCAAAATTGGAACACTCTTAGATGCGTCACAGGGGGCGTTTTCTATTCAAGCCAAAGACTCCGTCGGTGACAGCGACTACAGTTCCATCGATACTAGTTCTATTGAGAAAACGATTCGCGTGGTAGTGACGATGACCTACGAAATTGTTAAGGAATAAGGCGTAATATCTCAAATATTGGCAAGGGAGGCGTGTCCATTCTTGCGCTTGGGTCGAAGAGACCCTAGCGAATGGGGTATCCTTTTCGTATGTCTACACGTACACCTATGACTCCCTTAGAGGAGATTCGTCACTCAGCTGCTCACATGCTCGGCGCAGCTGTTTTAAGATTATTTCCCCAGGCACAACTCGATATCGGGCCGCCCACGGATAATGGTTTTTATTACGATTTTGATTTAGATCACGCCTTCACCGCCGAAGACCTAATCAAAATCGAAGAAGAGATGAAACGTATCTCGAAAGAGAACCAGAAATTCGAACGGATGGAGTGCAGCCGCGAAGAAGCAGAAGTTATTATTAAGGAGCGCGGACAAAATCTTTATAAACTCGGACGTCTGGCCGATATCCCTGAAGGCGAAAAAATTTCCTTTTATAAAAATGGTGAGTTCATGGACTTATGTGCGGGCACTCACGTGCGTTACTCTTCGCAGGTCAAAGCATTCAAACTTTTAAATATCGCTGGTGCCTACCATCGTGGTAACGAGAAAAATAAACAGTTACAGCGAATTTACGGTACCGCATTTGCGACCAAGGATGAGCTGGAACAATCCATTGCCCGTGCCGAAGAAGCTAAGAAGCGCGATCACCGTAAACTTGGTAAAGAATTAAAACTTTTCCATATTGATGAAAAAGTAGGGCAGGGGCTTATTCTTTGGACACCTAATGGCGCGGTTGTTCGTCAAGAACTCCAGAATTTTATTTCAGAACAATTATTCCGCACCGGATATAAGCAGGTATTCACGCCGCATATCGGTAATTTAGATTTATACCGTACGTCCGGACACTTCCCTTACTACAAAGACGCCCAGTTTCCGCCGCTCGTGGAACGTGAAGCGATGGACATGTTATCGAAAGAAGGTTGTGGTTGTGGTGAATTAACCAACCGACTCGAGCAGGGTGTTATTCAAGGTTTCTTACTGAAGCCGATGAACTGTCCGCACCACATCAGAATTTTTGCTTCACAGCCTCACTCCTATCGCGATTTGCCAGTTCGTCTCGCTGAGTTCGGTACCGTCTATCGCTGGGAACAATCTGGTGAACTTAATGGTATGACGCGGGTCCGTGGATTTACGCAAGATGATGGACACCTTTTCTGTACCGAAGATCAAGTTGGACAAGAAGTTCAGGGCTGTCTCGAATTGGTAAAGATTGTCCTCAAGACTCTCGGTCTTAACGATTATCGCGTTCGCGTTGGTTTAAGAAATCCTGACTCCAATAAATACACTGGCTCGACAGAAAATTGGGATAAGGCGGAAGCCGCTTGTCGTGCCGCCGCCGCCACACTCGGAGTTAGTTTTACCGAAGAGGCAGGAGAAGCCGCATTTTATGGACCTAAGATTGACTTCGTGG
>JBBAUU010000176.1:0-2393 GCA_040398065.1 Opitutales bacterium
CACGGAGTCGGTCAGCTCGGCCATCTCCTGCTGCATGGCGCGGAGGTAGTTGAGCGTCCATTTGATTTTTTCTTCCTCGGTCATGCCTTCCGTGATTACCCCAATACGCTTGTTGAGGTCGGATTGCATTTTGAAGATTTCGTCGAATTTGTCAGCCATAAGCCCATCAAATGGTCTTAAGGGTCGGGGGCAACCCTGTATGCGTGACTCCTCGCTAATTCGTCTTTGCAGATTCTCCAGAGTATGCCTTGCTCTGGGTGTGCCGTCCGTCCCGCCTATAAAACAATTAAGAAAACCCGAGGTTCTTGCCCCGGCGGGGGAGTGGAATTGTGCAAAAGCAGCGGTGGAGAATGGTGCCGATGCGATTTTTTTTGGTGTGGGCCGATTCAACGCCCGCGTTCGTGCACATAATTTTGAAGAGGCTGATCTACCCGCGCTCATGACCTACCTCCACGGTCGTGGCGTGAAAGGTTATGTTACTTTCAATACACTTATTTTTCCGGACGAACTCGCCGAAGCCTCGCGCATGCTCCGCACGATTATTGCATCCGGCGTAGATGCTGCGATTGTGCAAGACGCGGGCATTTGTCGTTTGATAAGAAAAATATCACCCGACTTTCCAATCCACGCTTCCACGCAGATGACGGTGACGAGTGCCGAAGGTGTACAGTATGCGAAAGACTTAGGTGCTTCACTCGCGGTCTTGGGTCGAGAGGTTTCAATTCCGGAAATACAAAAATTACAGACGGAATTATCGACGAAAGATAAACCCTTGGATCTAGAAGTCTTTGTACATGGTGCACTTTGTGTTGCTTACTCGGGTCAATGTCTCACGAGTGAATCTCTCGGTGGTCGTTCGGCAAATCGCGGTGAATGCGCACAAGCTTGTCGTTTGCCCTACGAATTGGTCGTCGATGGAGTGGTCAAGGATTTGGGCGATCGCGCTTATTTATTATCACCGCAGGACCTTGCGGGAATTGAAGTGGTGCCTGATTTAATTCGTGCAGGGGTAAAATCTCTGAAAATTGAAGGACGTCTAAAATCGCCTGAATACGTTGCGGCGATTACCCGTGCTTACCGTCGAGCCGTCGATGCCGCATGGTCAGCCCTACAAACGGGACAAAATGCCGACCAAGCCGCTCATCGGGTTAATACGGAAGAAGAATATGCGATGCAGATGACATTCTCTCGCGGACTTTATTCTGGCTGGCTCCGCGGAATTGATAACCAAAATTTAGTGCACGCCCGTTTTGGAAAAAAGCGTGGAGCGTATTTGGGACAAGTGGTGGATGTGTCGACGAATGGAGTTACTTTAAAATTACAAGGACCGTTGAAACCTGGTGATGGTGTGGTTTTCGACCAAGGAAAACCAGCGGAACGTGAACAGGGTGGTTTCGTACACGGTCTGGAACCGGCGCGTGGTGAATTAACTTTTGTGAGATTCGGACGCGAAGATGTGGATTGGTCGCAAGTCGCACCGGGTGCACTTCTTTGGAAAACTAAAGATCAAGAACTCGATAAACGATTGCATGATTCCTGGGATCGTGAGCGTCCTAACTATCGCCGACCTATTTCTGCCAAAGTCATTGGTCGATTGAATCACCCCTTGCGCATTGAACTTAATGATGGCGATGGTCACGTGGTTTCGGCTGATTCATCGATGCCCTGCGTTGCAGCAGAGAAGCGTCCTTTAGCTCAGGAATTATTGCAGGAGCAACTGGGTCGATTAGGTGAGACCGGTTTAGAACTTACGGAATTAAAATTAGACTTAGAGGGCTCGTTGATTGTGCCGATGAGCGAAATCAATCGCCTCCGCCGGGATTTAGTCGAACGCTTGACTGAACTCCGTGAACAATCCCCTAAGTGGAAACTAAATTCATTTAGTGAAGAAGCTTATACCGTAGAAAAAGGTTCGGAAAAATCCACCGCTCGCGCCGAGCTTATCACAGTTATTCGTGAGCCAGAACAACTAGAGCCAGCCTTACAATGGGGTGCTCGAGTTATTTATGCAGAATTTGAAGACCCTAAAAAATTCCGTGCCGCGGTAGCCCGCGTGCGTGAGTTTGAAAAAGAATCGGGAAAGAAATGTGAGTTCTGGGCGATGGGTCCACGCATTCACAAAGAGGGCGAAGACCGCCTCACCGAAATAGTTTTATCATCCAATGCGGATGGATATCTGGTACGTAATCACGATAATTTAAAAGCCTTTGCCGGACATCGTCGCCGCGGAGATTTTTCTTTAAATGTCGCCAATGGACTTACCGCCGAATGGTTGGTGCGACACCACGGACTCGAAGGGGTTACCGCCTCGTACGACTTAGATGTAAATCAGTTAACAGCGCTTATTAAATCGGCTCCAGCTGAATGGTTTGAAGTTACCTTACACCAACACA
>JBBAUU010000177.1:0-2381 GCA_040398065.1 Opitutales bacterium
TGAAATCTGGTTCACCAATACCGAGCGAGACTGCGTCTTTCATTTTAGACACAATCGCGAAGAAATCTCGGATACCGGATTTGGGAAGTGACGCGACATGTCGCGCCACGAATCGACCAGATTCATCCATAAGTTAAAGATTAAGGACTAACGGAGGGTTGATCGCGATGGGCACCGCTATCCGTAATAACGAAGCCATCTTTTTTATAAGCACGTAAGAAGAAGTGTGTTGAAGTGCCTTGCACGCCATCGATTCGAGCGAGGCGTTCATGCACGAATCCAGCCACTTTGTAGAGATTATCAGCAGTCACCACGACGAGTAAATCGTAGCCACCCGACATCAGATAACAGCTTTCCACTTGTTCAAATGCGCTAATGCGCTCGGCAATTCCATCGAATCCACCAGTACCTTGAGTTTGGATTTTGATTTCAATCACGGCACGCACGCGACGTTCCGCTTCGAAACTAGGATTGAGGACAGCGCGCCATCCCAAGAGGACGCCCTGCTTGCGCAAGTCAGCCAACTGTGACTCGACCGCTGCTTGACCGAGATTCAAAATCTTTCCGATTTGTGCCGTGTCGAGAGGTTCTCCCTCGAGGAGTAATTTTAGGACGTTGTTCATAGTGGTGACGAAAAATTAGGCTTTAACCAAAGCGCGACGATGTCGAACGGCATCAGAAAGTTGTTCGAGGATGGGTAAAGTTTGCTCCCAAGAAATACAAGCATCCGTAATACTACAGCCGTAGGTTGAGGCGCTGTGGCCTTTCCAATCTTGGCGACCTTCGACGAGATGACTTTCAATCATCACACCACCAATGATTTTACTACCACGTGAAACCTGTTCAGCGATATCGGCAGCGACAACGGATTGGCGACGATGATCTTTCGAACTGTTACCGTGCGAGCAATCGATGACGATACGTGTAGTGATTCCAGCCTTCTGCAGGCGTGTTTCCGCATCGGTCACAAATTCGGAACCGTAGTTCGGGCCCGTGCGTGAGCCGCCGCGTAAAATCACGTGGGCATCGGGGTTTCCTGAAGTTTCAAAAATTGCGACGGCACCCTCTTTGGTGACGGATGGGAACCAGTGAGATGAGCGAGCGGACAGACAGGCGTCGACGGCGACCTGAATAGAACCATCGGTTCCGTTTTTAAATCCAACAGGCATCGAAAGACCTGAGGCCAACTCACGGTGAATTTGACTTTCGGTAGTGCGAGCGCCGATAGCACCGTAGACAACTAAGTCAGCTAAGTACTGTGGAGTGATCGGGTCGAGAAACTCGCTCGCTGAAGCCAGGCCGAGGTTTGCGATATCGGATAAAACTCTGCGACCCAAGCGAAGGCCGTCATTGATTTTGAATGAACCATCGATTTCGGGGTCGTTGATTAAACCCTTCCAGCCGACGGTGGTGCGTGGTTTTTCGAAATAAACACGCATCACGATTAAGAGTTCTTTGCTATGCTTCTTGGCTTCTTTGAGCAGAAGCTCGGCGTACTGCATAGCGGCCTTGGGGTCGTGCACGGAGCAAGGTCCGACGATGACGAGCAGGCGGTCGTCCTTGCCCGATAAAATCGAGGAGACATCTTTGCGGGCGCTAGCCACTACCTCGCTGGCATGTTCCGTCGGGCGCAATTCCTGTAATAAGGTTGCGGGGGGCAGCAAAGGGAGGCGGCTGCGAATGCGTAAATCGTCCGTATTGTGGAACATAGGAATGTTCTTTCTTAATGAAAAAGGGGTTAAATCAACGATACCTCAAGCCTTATGTCAATGAATCGTCCCATGTTGACGAATGGGCTTTTAGTATCAAAAGTGTCTCAAATCAGCATGCCTAAGTCCCCTGCCAGCGATTCCGCCGAGCAATCTAACGCCTTCCGGGCTTACATTGCCGATAAGGGCTTGCGCGGGACCCGTCAGAGAATGGCAGTTTTTGATGCGGCTCGAAGCCTGGCGGGTCACTACACCGCCGAGGAATTATTAAAAAAATCTCGAGCGATTGATCGGACGGTTTCGCGAGCCACGATTTATCGCGCCCTTCCCTTACTCATCGGAAGTAATGTCATTCGCGAAGTCGATGTCGGTCGCGATCACAAATATTATTTATCCGAAACCGGCGGCGCCAATTTTCGTGCCCAATTAATCTGCGAAAGCTGCGAGACGATTTTAGAAGTCGAAGCACCCTTTATGGAGTGGTATGGTAAAGCAGTGGCGGCGAAGCATGGTATGAACCCTATTTCCCAAAAACTCCAAGTGAACGCACACTGCGAAACTTGCCAAAAAATAAAATCTTCTCGCTCATGAAATCCTTTCCTACCGGTAGCGTTTTTCCACCACTCCCGCAGGGCGGCAGTGTACAAACCGACTTACAACGTGAAGTCCTGA
>JBBAUU010000178.1:0-2320 GCA_040398065.1 Opitutales bacterium
GAAGCCGGACGAGGATCGCTTTGCGGACCAGTGGTCGCCGCAGCTGTTTTACTGGATGCAGGATTTTACGGAGAGACCACTTGGATTCGTCGACTCAAAGGTGCGAACGATTCTAAAAAACTTTCACCTTCAAAACGTAGCGACCTGCATCAAATTATTTTCGAGATGCACGAAGAAGGAAAATTAAAAGCAGTTTGGGCGGAAGCGTCAGTGATGGAAATTTCTGCGCATAATATTCTCGGAGCAACGCGCATTGCGATGGGTCGATGTATGACGAGTTTGGCACAAGGTCCCCTCGCTCCCCTATTTCCCGCCGCGGGAACGGAAGGCGAATTATTCGGGTGGCGCGATGAGAAGAATTTTTTGGTGCTCGTGGATGGACTACCCCTACGCCCTTTCACCTGGGCGCATGAGGCGGTGAAACAAGGCGACGGAAAAAGCCTGGCCATTGCTCTGGCGTCTATTGTGGCAAAAGTAGAACGTGATAAATTATTAATAAAGATGGAGGAAAAGTATCCAGAGTATGGCTTTGCTACGCACAAGGGTTACGGCACAGCTGAACATGCGAATGCGCTACGAAAATATGGTCCCTGCCCGGAGCATCGTGATTTATTCATTCGCGGAATTTTAGCAGGCGAGGATCCACCGCCCGACTCACATCCGGAATTTGATTTTAATTAGACAGCAATTGCATCGACCAGGAGCCACGCCCAAGTCGCGACCACGCCGCCCGATTTAGGGTGTAAGCGGTCGTAATCTTTAATCAGTGACTTCAAATTACCTGACGACATGCGAGGCGCTCCCGTGACGCCACTGCCGTGCAAAGCTCTAAACAAATCTATCGATGATGGATAAATTTCTTGTGACTCCAAAACGCCGTGGGCGCGGACATCAAATTGAGCATGCTCTAAAATTTGTAGCCACTGATCTTCATCGCGCCAATGCAAGGGCCCCTCGCCCATCAAATCGCGAAGTTCAAATAAACAAGGATCACAGGGAACGCCTAAAAGCAAACGACCCTTACTAGGTAAAGCATCATGCCAATAGCGTAAAACTGCAGCAGGATCGGGTGCCCAATGCAACAGGCCTGACGATGCGAGTGCTTTTGCTTTGGGTATTTTCGTAAAAGCATCACGGACTTTCCAATCAGCCAACGGAGCATTTTGCCGACCCAGTTCCACCATCGAGGGCGAGTTATCGGTGGCTTCCACAGAGGCTCCCTGAACCAATAAAGCATTTGTTAAAAATCCTGTACCAGCACCCAACTCAGTAATTTCCGTACCACGGGCAAAGGGGGCAAAAGCAGCTAAGGCTTCAGCGAAACGACGCTGGGGAGCAGCGTGTTGATCATAGGTGTGTGCACGTTCGTTGAAGCGCATGTGTTAATTAGAGTTGTCGGCGAGAAATTCGCCGAGGTTGTGCCCTAATCCATCTACAATTTGGCAGCCTACGATAGATTGGCAAACTCCATCAGGACTTAATAATAAATCCTCCGAACCCACATACGCCTCCCAGCCACTCGGTAATCCCTGACGACAAAAACTAATCAGCGAGATTCCGGCAGGTTGAGATAAAATTTCTAAACCTTTTAAAAGATTTTCTGATTCATAGGGTGACTCAGAAATATTAGAGGGCGGTATTCCTGCCCGATTTCGGAAATCAGCCAATGCATTGGGTAAATCTGTTTTAACTAAACGACTTAACCAGCGCACCTGTGTCTCACTGACTTTTCCACATTTTGAATGTTCAGAGCAAAAAGAAGTAAACGGAGCGATGAGCAACGCTTTGGCGGGCAACTTAACACCTCGAGAAGCTGCTTCTAAAATTAGATGAGCACCCAAAGACCAACCAATCACCATATCGCAACCCACTAGGTTTTCCGCTGCACCCATCACTGGTGGATAAATTAAGTGCTCAGCATCAGGTGCATGACTCACTGCCAAAGGTCGCATTTCCTCGAGCGAAATCCCCCACCCGCCGATCCACCCGATTTTCATGGAGTGACTCCTTTCAATGTTGAAATGAATTTTTCGAGATGACCGGAATTTAATCTGCGTCGTAAAGAAATTCTAATGCGTGCAGTATTCACGGGCACCGTGGGAGGACGAATCACTGAAACAATAAATCCGGCAGATCTTAAAGCCTCCGCATAAAGTTGAGTCTTTTTTACGTCTCCAATGATAAGCGGAATTATAGGTGAATGAAAATCGGGTGAGGTAAACCCAGCCGCGCGTAAAGCTGCCCGCCAATCTCTCGAAAGTTGATGTAACTGCACTCGCTCTGAAGCTAAATTTTTAGTGCGACTAATATCAGCTAATCC
>JBBAUU010000179.1:0-2284 GCA_040398065.1 Opitutales bacterium
ACATTCTCATCGGCATTTGCGTCCTAATTACGGCTTTTTTCGTAATGGCTGAAATGGCCTTGGTTTCCTCCAATCGACGACGTCTGGCTAAATTAGCAGATAACGGAGATGCTGGTGCCCAGAAAGCACTTAACTTAATTACCGATCCTAGTAAATTTCTTTCAACCGTTCAAATCGGTATGACCTTCGGAGGAATCGTTGCGGCGATTTATGGCGGACATCCTCTTGCGGAAAAACTGAGTCCTTGGCTCTCGAAATTATCTTGGAAATGGGGCAGTGAGCATAGCCAAGTTTTAGCCGAAGGGATTGTTTCTTTTCTGATAGGAGCGATCACCGTTGTTTTTGCTGAAATCGTACCGAAACGTTTAGCGTTAATTAAACCCGAGTCCATTGCCTCCGCTTTAGCTCGTCCGATGGCTTGGATTGCGACTCTGGCTTCACCGCTTGTCATGCTCTTAAGTGGTTGTGCAGATTTAATCTTACTCATGTTTGGACGTCGTCGTACGCAGGAAGACACGGTGTCAGAAGATGAGTTACGTATGATTGTCGATCAAGGTATGGCCTCAGGCGTACTCCATGCCTCTGAGCATCGCATGGTGCATGGTGCATTATCTTTAGACTTAATTACGGCTGAGCAATTAATGACACCGAGCAGCCGAGTGGTTTGGCTAAATTTAAATGACCCCGAAGAAATTAATTGGCGTAAAATTGTAGCCTCGGGACACACCTGGTTTCCCGTTTTTCGTGAATCATCCGACCGACCGCTCGGAGTCGTTTCCGTCAAACGTTTATGGGCTAATTTATCACTCGTTGGGACAGCTGAAATTAAAGACCTGCTGACCGAAGCGCCCACAGTGAATCTTAATATCACTGGTACCCAACTTTTAGCACGTTTTCGTAAGGATAAAATTCACCTCACACTCGTTGTTGATGAATTTGGCCAAGTCCGTGGAGTAGTTACATTAAACGACGTTCTTGAATCGGTCATGGGCGAACTTCCGAATGAAGGTGCCACTATTAGTCAGAACAAACCCGTGCGTAAGCGCGAGGATGGTAGTTGGATTATCGACGCGATGATTTCACTCGAGGACTTCAGGGAAGCTACGGGGATCAAAGGAAAATTCCCCGATGAAGGGTCTCGTCGATTTACCACCATCTCCGGATTTATTATGCGAAAACTCGGACGCATTCCCGTCGAAGGTGATCGGATTGATTGCCTAGGACATATCTTTGAAGTGATGGACATGGACGGCCATCGCTTAGATAAAGTTTTAGTGATGCCCAAACTTAATACTTAAAGGCGTACTGGTAGCCCCTGTGACTTTAAATAGTCTTTGGCTTGGCGTACGGTGTAGGTTCCAAAGTGAAAAATACTTGCAGCTAAGACAGCACTCGCGCGGCCATTCTTAACGACGTCGGCAAGGTGTTCTAATTTACCGGCACCACCCGAGGCGATCACGGGCAGTTCCACCATTTCCGCAACTCGTAGACAGAGAGGAACATCATATCCCGCGGCTGTCCCATCAGCATCCATACTGGTTAACAAAATCTCTCCCGCACCGTAGTCCTGGATTTTCTTAGCCCATGCGAGTACATCCATCCCAGTAGACTTTCTGCCCCCGTGTGTAAAAACCTCCCAGCGATCCTTACCGACGCGTTTAGCATCAATGGCAACGACGATACACTGGCTGCCAAATTTCTTGGACGCTTGTAAAATTAATTCCGGATTTTGTACGGCGGAGGTATTTAAGGAAACCTTATCGGCACCTGCATTGAGCATCGTTCGAATATCTTCGAGCGTACGTAATCCACCTCCGACAGTTAAGGGCATGAAAACTTGGTCAGCGGTACGTTCAACGACATCGACGATAGTCTTACGTCCATCGCTCGAAGCGGTGATGTCCAGAAAAACCAATTCATCGGCCCCTTGGGCTTCATAGGCAGCGGCAATCGCCACAGGGTCACCGGCATCGCGCAGTTCTTGGAATTTAATACCTTTAACGACCCGTCCATCATGGACATCGAGACAGGGTATAATTCTCACAGAGAGCATAATGAATAACTTTGATAAAATGAGTAAACTAGCAAAGAAATTCCAAACTAATTATTCCAGAATGATGGTGACTGGCCCATCATTACAGAGCGAAACTTGCATATCGGCACCGAAAACTCCGGTCGAAATCTTGGATCCCAATTGCGCTCTAAGGCCTTCTACGAAGGCGTCAAATAAGGGCTTAGCTACTTCGGGTTTCGCCGCATCATGAAAGGAGGGTCGATTACCCTT
>JBBAUU010000180.1:0-2269 GCA_040398065.1 Opitutales bacterium
GTGCTTTTTCGGGAGTGTGGTTGAAATGGTGGATCAGATGGTAACCAAATTCACGCCAGCCAATTTCGGCGATGTAGCGCTGACCACTTTTGGTCTCGGCGAATGGTGTTTCTTTTATCGCGGTATAAATTTCCAACGGAGAAATTTGGCCGAAGTGTAAATAGGGTGAAAGTCGAGAAGTGCCGTCGATATTGGGGATATCACGTGCTTCGTTATAATCTTTAACGGGTGCTTTTTTGAATTCGGCGAGACGACTTTCTGCACCCGCTCGTGTGGGATTCCACTCTTTGGCAAATTGTTGATCCCATTTTATTTTCGGTAAGAGTTTTAAACTATCAATCGATACGGATGATAGGGACTGACTTGGACCTTGAATTTTTTTAGGCGCTTTAACGGGTGTGCCGAATTGTAAATTAGCTAAGCAGTTTTTCCAAAATGGGGTGAAGACTTGGAAAGGATTACCCGAAAGATTTTTAATTTTCTGTGGTTCGTGAAGCAGGCTACCATTAAAGGATTCCGCTTTGAGTCCGCTATTTCTTAGCTGAGTTTTGATTTCCGTATCGCGCTTCACAATCAAGGGTTCGTAGCGACGATTCCAAACCACGCTCGTTGCCCCAGTTTCTTTGATCAGTTTTTCTAACTCTTTTAAACTATCGCCTTGGCGTATGATTAAAGGAGTGCCCGCTTTATTGAATTGTTCAGCGAGATCGATTAGGGCGTGATGCAGCCACCATTGAGTCGCTCCGCCAGGACTCCACTCGCCCTCAGATTTTATATCGTGGATATAAACAGGAATGACCGAATCGCCTGCGGCGACGGCGGCCTGCAGGGCTGGATTATCAGCTAGACGTAAATCTTGTCTAAACCAGACGAGGGTAGGCATGGCATCAGAGTGATGAATGCCCTAAAATTACCAAGTGTAAGTTTGGTTTTTCTTAACCTGGCAGGCGAATTCAACCAGAAGCTGGACGCATTGCTCTACGACGGCCAGATCGACCACTTCGCCTGGGGTGTGCAT
Organism: Opitutales bacterium; assembly: GCA_040398065.1. GTDB lineage: Bacteria > Verrucomicrobiota > Verrucomicrobiia > Opitutales > UBA953 > UBA953. The sequence goes on from JBBAUU010000180.1 coordinate 1,019, forward strand.
ATAGCGCAGAGGAATGGATACTAAGCCACAGGCCACGCCACCATTCGCCATTTGGATGGCGCGGGCATCGGTGCCAGTGGGTCTGGATTCAGCGGCGACCTGATAAGGGATGCTGAGTGATTCGGCAGCGGCGACCATTTGGTCAAAGACCAGAGGGTTGATATTGGGTCCGCGGCTGATGATAGGTCCGCCTGATAAAGTAAATTTACCGAACTTGCGATTATCGGCATCTGGGTGATCCGTCGCATGGCCCACATCAACGGTGATGGAAACTTGTGGGTTGATTCCCTGGGCAGCAACTTGAGCGCCGCGTGTACCGATTTCTTCTTGCGTGGTGGCAACGGAAACGACGCGAGCGACGAGGTCTTTTTGTTTAGCGAGACGACGGAAAGCTTCCATGCAGACATAGGCACCTGCTTTGTCATCGAACGCGCGGGCGACACCGATGGAGCCGCGGAGAATTTCAGGTCCGTCCGAATAAATGGCTGGATCGCCAATGCGCACGATGTTTAAAGCGTCGGTGCGGTTGTTCACCCCGATATCAATCCACATGTCGTGACGTTCAGGAACGCGCTTGCGATCCTCAGGTGAGAGTAAATGAACAGCACGTTTTCCGGTAACGCCAAGAACGGGTCCATTACGAGTGAGAATATGAACGCGACGACCAGAAGGGATGACGTGGTCGTGACCGCCCAAAAATTCGAAGTAGAGGAAACCTTTATCATCGATGTGTGAAATGATGAGGCCGATTTCGTCGATGTGACCGGCGAACATTAAGGTTGGTCCACCTTTACCTTTGAGTTCGGCGATGCGATTACCGAGCGTATCTTTATTATAATTGTCGGCCGAGTCTTTCACATAGCGGTCGATGACGGCTTGGGCAGCGAATTCATGACCCGTGGGAGATTTGGCATCGAGAAGTTCTTTGAGAAATTCAGGATAACCTGACGACGAAGGCTTTTTGGACATAGAATAGGGAATAAGGGTTTGGGCGTAAAAGTCGAGCGAGGGCAGAGAAGTGTTTAGGCATAAAAAAAGCCCAATAAAATTGGGCAATTTTCGAGAATTTAGGCTTAAATTACTTCGAGCTTAAATCTTTGATTTTGATGTTCTTAAACCAAACTTCATCGCCGTGTTCCTGGAGGAGGATGTGTCCAGATTCCCATTCGCCAAAGTTTCCGCCATACTTTTTATCGGCGTATTTACTCTTCGCCACGAGGGCTTTGAATTCATCGGTGGTGCGATCGTAGG
>JBBAUU010000181.1:0-2255 GCA_040398065.1 Opitutales bacterium
AATCGCTTCGTTAATCAAACGGGTAGCAATGCGGGTGGACGTAACGCTGCCTACGCGATGCGCTATCACTCCATTCTGGCAGCACCGGCGATCTGTTTAGTCGTGATTGCCGTGGCGATTCCCTTCTCAGTGGTCGGAGGTCGAGTGAGTCCGATGGTCGGCGTGGCCAAAGTCTTTGGCCTCTTCCTATTATTCTATTTTGTATCGGCAATTTGTAATGCTTTTGGTGATAGCGGGGCACTGCCGCCCGTGGTTGCCGCATGGTTGCCGGTAGCACTCACTATTTTGTGGATCACGCCTAAACTCAGAGCTGTAAATTAAAATGCTTCAAACTCTTCGTCTCAAAGCGGGCCCTCCGGCTCGCGTTCTTTTTGGTCACCCTTGGGCCTTTCTCGGTGAAATTATTTCCAATGGTGCATTACCTAAATCGGGTGACTGTGTGGAACTCCTTGATCTCAAAGGTAAAAGTATCGGTTCCGGTCTTTGGAGTAGTAAGTCTCAAATCGCGTGGCGTCGTTATTCCCACCGATTAGTTTCCTTGGATGGCCCGTTGCTCGATGAACTGATTGTCACAGCGATTCGCCGTCGTGATAACAAACCTTTCTGTCGGCTGATTTGGTCGGAGGCGGATAATTTACCAGGCTTGGTCGTGGATCGTTACAACGATTTACTTTCCGTGCAGGCGCTCACTTTTGGCATCGATCAACGCTTGCCCCAAATTATCGACTGTTTGAAACGCGAGTTGCAGCCCCGTGAAATCGTGATTCGCAATGACGCCTCGGTGCGAAAACTTGAAGGCCTAGATAATAGTATTACAACTGCGTCTGGCAACCCGCTCGAACCGTGTTGGATGAAGATAGGGGATATCGAAGTGCGCGTTGATTTAATGGGCGGCCAGAAAACAGGAATGTATCTCGACCAAATCGAACAGCATGCACGCATCGCTCAATTAGCGAAAGGCCGTCGCGTGCTGGATGCCTTTTGTAATCAAGGTGGATTTGGTTTAGCCTGTGCGAAGGCTGGAGCTCTTTCCGTGCTGGGCTTAGATTCATCCGAAGATGCTATTAAAGCCGCCCAGTTGGCCGCTGAACGAAATAGCCTCAATGCAAAATTTGAAGTCGCCAATGTGTTTGATTGGTTTGGTGCGAACCGCGAGGTGACCTTCGATTTGATTATCTTAGACCCTCCACCATTCGCCCGCAGTAAGGAGTCCGTCGATGGAGCAATGCGCGGTTACAAAGAACTTAATTTAAGAGCTCTGCGTTTGTTATCACCCAAGGGTATCTTAGCGACCTACTCTTGCTCGCATCGCATCTCGGATGAAATGTATTTCGACGTAATAGAATCAGCCGCTCGCGATGCACGTCGCCAGGCCATACTGATCGATCGCGTCTCTCAACCCTCCGATCACCCGATTCTCTTAAATTTCCCGGAAAGTCGTTATTTAAAAGGTTTTATTCTCGAAGTTCGGTCCTAATCATTATTACTTAATCTGTACTCATGATAGTTTCCCTCCGCGGCAAATTAATTGAAGCCTCAGTGCTTCGCGTTGTTATTGAATCTGCCGGCGTGGGCTATGAAGTAAATATTCCCGTAACGACGGCTGAACGCCTACCCAAAGTAGGTTCAGAAATATTTTTATTAATCCATCATGCCTTTCGTGAAGATGGCCAAGCGCTCTATGGTTTTGCTGTTCCAGAGGAGCGTGATTTTTTCCTTCTGCTCGTCGAAAAAGTTTCGGGTGTCGGTCCGAAATTAGCGCTCACGATTTTAAGTCGTCTCTCGTTGCCTGTATTGCGCGATGCGATTACCCGAGGAGATGTGGCTCTTTTATCTCAGTGCCCAGGTATCGGTAAAAAAACTGCCGAACGCTTGGTGATCGAACTCCGCGATAAAGTAGGCGCCGATTTAGGGTCATCATCAGTGGGTGCAAGTCTGCCATCCAATGTTCAACCTTCCGCGGTGTCCGACGCGGTAGCTGCCTTGATTGCATTAGGTAATAAGGCCGTTGATGCTGATGAATCTGTCCGCGCTGCTGTGTTAAAACTCGGTTCTGGCGCTACCGCAGATCAATTGGTGAAGGCGGCGTTGGGGCGTTAAATTCAGGGGACATGCTGGCAAGGTGACAAGTTGGCAAGGGGAGATGTTGCAGAAAGTTTTTCTGGTAAATTTATTATAGGGGATTAAAACTTTAGATATTAACCCCGACACATCCTCATGCTCGCCAAAAAATTAGCTCTCGGTTTCGGTCTCGC
>JBBAUU010000182.1:0-2246 GCA_040398065.1 Opitutales bacterium
TTGTCTTGCGCTGGCCGGGCAGGCGTCCTCCATGCGTTTACGCAAGTGCCGGGGGGGGCTTCAACCCGGGTGCACTTCATTGGCGGAAGGGCACCCGTTGGTATTTTGCGCAACGTGAGGTGTCCCTCCCGCGCGTCATATGGTCGGACCTTTCCTGGACGACAGGATCACGATCAGCGGCCAAGCGGGTGGCGTTTCTCAGCCCAGTGCTAGCGGATCATCAAATCGCCTTCAGCGCTGATCTCTTCGTTGCGAAAGTCAGGAGCCCGAATATTCAGGCTGGGAATAGAAAATATCATGGAGGTATAATGTGAAAAACCCGACCACCAGTTCGCCCATAAATTGATATGGTAGTTATATTTTGAGCGGCTCAAGAGGGATAAGTCCATTGCCACCGGCAGGGTGTTCTGATTGAACGCACCATGCTCGGACCGATGCGGTAAATACAACAAGCCGTAGCGCTCGGCCAAAGCGCATTTGATCTCGAAACTGTCGCTCGTCAATACCAACGGATGCTGGATTTTGGGAAGAATCATGTTTTCGAGGAATCGTTGCGCCTGATCTGCCAGATGCGCATGGGCTGGGGCCTGGCCGGCGCGAAAAAAATCATCGCCACATCGCAGGCTAACCACTTCATAATCAGAAACCTTCAGAGATGCCTGAATGCTACAATCGATGTCCGGTTTAAACTGCATGAAGCTTCGCATAAAGGCGATGGTGGAACCCGGTAACGTCGTTCGGTCCCATGCACCCAGGTTGGTAGATATGTAAAGACTGGACTGGTCGGAATGCACAAAAGCCTGCAACCGGCGTCGCAAGGCATTATGGTCTTCAAAATATTCCTCAGCATGGGCGACATCAGACGCATCGCCTGTAAATGAAATGAATTGATTTTCCAACAATTGTTCGGCGAAACCGGACTGGCTCATGTCGATACGCAGCTCTACCCCCGTATCGACCAAGATCTCGTGCAGATGACAGGTCCCCCGCAGAAAATCTCCAAACCCGGGCGTCCCATTGATCCATTGTTTAGAACCCTTGTAGCAATGGATGACCTTTTTCGTGTGCACGTTCATCTGAATATCCAAGTTTTTTGAAAATCTAAAGATCGCCAACGATCAGTCCAAGCGCATATCCGTGCAAGGTCAGCTTTGGGGCCTTGGCTCCACATGAACATTCGCGGGCTTGGCATGCAACAGCGCAGGATTTTCTTAAAGGCATATTATTATGATATATCCTAGATTCACGTACGAAGTGCAACGCGGTTAAGCGACTGAGTGAAAAGCTCGTACGGTGTCTTGAAACCCAGTCGCTTTCGAGGGCGATTATTCAGCAAGTCCTCAATAATAGCAAGTTCGGTATCGGTCACCGATGAAAGTGGTCTCTTTTTTGGAATGTACTGCCGAACCAAGCCATTTAAGTTCTCATTTGTGCCTCGCTGCCAACTTGAGAATGGTTCCGCGAAATAGCCTCTGGATTTCAGTGCGCGGTCTACGCGGGCATGCTCAGCAAACTCTTTCCCATTATCATAAGTGATCGTTTTGACCAGGGCGGCGACACCTTCCAGCCGTCGGATGATCGCCGAAGAAACCAGATCACTCGTCTTCTGCGGGACTTTGACGAGAATAGCGTAACCCGTCTTCCGCTCGACGAGGCTGACGATCGCTTGCTTGTGGTTGGCGCCGATAATGGTGTCGCCCTCCCAATGCCCAACCTGCCGACGTTTGTCGATATACACCGGCCGTTCAGAAATAGGCCTGCGATCGATGATTTGCCCACGTCTATCTCGTCCGCCGCCATACCTTTTGCGACGTTTCTTCTGACAGCGCAAATGACGCCACAGATCACCGCCGGATGCCTTGTCCGCATAGATGTGACGATAGATGGTCTCGCGGCTGATATTGATGGAAGCTGCGATCTGCTCTGGGCTGAATTGCTTCTCAAGCTGCTTTTCTACGTCGTTCCAGACCTGTGCTGATATTCGAGGAGCATTCCTGCACCCTTCAGAGCGGACGTTCGCCAGATGATCGGCCTGTTTTGGACGATAACCGCGAAAACCCGTATTGCGTGCTATCTCCCTATTAATCGTGGATTTGTGTCGCCCAAGGTTCAGAGCTATTTGGGCTTGGGTCAGACCCTCTTTCAACAAGGCTGAAATCTGATAACGTTCTTCTCGGCTGAGGTGGTGATAGGTCATTGTGCTTCTTCGACTGCCAGGTCAAGGGAACCGAGAGCTTATCGCAATC
>JBBAUU010000183.1:0-2240 GCA_040398065.1 Opitutales bacterium
CGGCTCCGTCAAAGGCCAGCGTGTCCTCGTCCGTGTCGACTTCAACGTCCCACAAGACAAGAAGACCGGAGCTATTACCAATACTCAACGTATTGCGGCCGCTCTTCCTACCATTCGTTTCTTACTCGAAGGCGGTGCCTCTTGCGTGTTGATGTCACACCTCGGTCGCCCCGATGGCAAAGTGGTCGAGAAATTTTCTCTGCGCCCCGTCGCTGTTGAATTAGAAAAACTTTTAGGTAAGCCTGTCAAATTTATTTCTAGCTGTGTGGGTGCTGAAGCCGAAGCTGCGGCAAAATCTTTAAAGCCTGGTGAAGTTTTACTTTTAGAAAACTTACGCTTCCACATCGAAGAAGAAGGAAAAGTTAAACTTGAAGATGGAACGAGCATGAAGGCTGATCCTGCTAAAGTAGCTGATTTTAGGGCCTCATTGTCGCGCTTAGGTGATATCTATGTAAACGATGCTTTTGGTACTGCCCACCGCGCTCACTCGTCGATGGTCGGTGTGAATTTACCACGCAAAGCAGCTGGCTTCCTCTTGGAATCAGAACTCAAAGCTTTCGATATCGTACTCAATAATCCTAAGCGTCCCTTGTTGGCGATTTTAGGTGGTGCCAAAATTGCTGATAAAATTCCTCTCATCCGTAACCTCATCGAGAAGGCTGACGAAATTATTATTGGTGGTGGTATGGCTTTCACTTTCCGTAAAGTTTGTGACGGAATGGAAATCGGTAATTCGCTCTTCGATCCTGAAGGTGCCAAAATCGTCGCCGAACTTTTAGAAAAAGCAAAAGCTCGTGGCGTCAAAGTTACTTTACCCGTCGACTTCACTTGTGGTGATAAATTCTCACCCGATGCTAATACCCAACCTGCCACGATGGCTGGCGGTATCCCTGCTGGTTGGGAGGGTATGGACGGAGGCCCTGAATCTATTAAGCTTTATGAGGCTGCGATTGGCCGTGCGGGTACCATTATTTGGAACGGCCCTTGCGGTGTTTTCGAATTCGAAAAATTTGCTGTAGGCACAAAGGCCATGGCTCACGCTGTCGCCAAAGCCACGGAACGCGGAGCGATTACGATTATTGGCGGTGGCGATACGGCTACTGCTGCCAAGAAATTTGGCGTCGATACAAAGGTGTCGCACTGTTCAACCGGCGGCGGTGCTTCCCTCGAATATCTTGAAGGCAAAGTTCTTCCCGGTGTTTCAGCTCTCTCTGCTTAATTTTTCTTATCATGTCTAAACGTACTCCTCTCATTGCTGGTAACTGGAAAATGAACAAGACTGCCACCGAAGGCGTGGAACTTGTTAAAGAAATTTCCGCAGCCTCGGTCGGCTCACACGCTTCCGTCAACGTTGTGCTCTGTCCGCCCTACACAGCACTCTCTGCGGTGGGTCAGGCGATTGAAGGTTCGTTAATCGCACTAGGTGCGCAAAATATTCACGATAAAGTGAATGGTGCCTTCACCGGAGAAATCTCTGCGTCGATGCTTCGCGACCTGCACGTTACCCACGTGATTATTGGTCATAGTGAACGTCGCAGTATTTTTGGTGAAGATGATGCTTTCGTAAATCGCAAGGTCTTGGCCGCTTTATCTGCGACCTTAAAACCGATCTTGTGCGTCGGCGAATTACTTGCGGAGCGTGAAGCGAATCAAACCATGGAAGTGGTCCGTCGTCAGCTCGAAGCTGGTTTAGCCGGAGTTCCTGCTGCGAAAGCGGAGAGCGTCATCATCGCTTACGAACCCGTGTGGGCAATCGGAACTGGTAAGACGGCTACTCCTGCGATGGCTCAAGAAGTTCACGCCTTCATTCGCAAACTTCTCGCTCAACAATTTGGTGCAGACACCGCAGCGCGTATTTTAATTCTCTACGGCGGATCGATGAAGCCAGATAACGCAGACGCTTTATTGGCCGAGCAAGATATTGACGGTGGATTAATTGGTGGCGCGGCCCTCGATGCTAAAAGCTTCACGGAGCTGGTGCGCATTGCGGCGAAGTCTTTAAGCCGATAAACCGTCAATTTTAGACCTGGAGACGATTAGCCCGACAGGGGTTAATCGTCTCTTTTTCTAATAGTGTTTAAGGGCTAAATCGGCCCTCGTTTGGTGTTTTTTACAAAGATTTACCAATATATTATCCATAAACTATTGTATATAAACATCTTACAAACTTATTATTGTTCAATTTACAGGTTATGAACAGGGTACTGACAGCAGATTGACTAAAATTACCCTCAAAATCG
>JBBAUU010000184.1:0-2224 GCA_040398065.1 Opitutales bacterium
AGTTTGAACGCGGTGCCACGCTCCTTTTCCGCGAATGCGAAGAAGGCGTCGTTTCCGATTCTCGTCAGGTCGTCACCGAAAAAGTCGGCAAAATTAAATTAAAATTCCTCGCCGGAGAATTTTTCCAAAATAATCCGTCGGTGCTCGAAAGTTTTGTGCAATACGCCATCGAAAGCGCTAAAGCCTCCGGTGCGAAACATTTAGTCGATACGTATTGTGGCTCAGGATTGTTCGCAATTTCGGGCGCGAAGAGTTTCGACTCCGTCAACGGTATCGAAGTCAGCGCTGATGCCGCCCGCAAAGCCGCCGAAAACGCGACACTCAATGGTTTAACCAATTGCCGCTTCATCGCTGGCTCTGCTGAATCGATTTTTAAAAATATTCCCGTACGCGGAAATGAATCTGCCGTCATCGTGGATCCACCGCGCAAGGGTTGTGATGAGAGTTTCCTCGAACAGTTGCATAAGTTCTCTCCTCGTCGTATTATTTATATTAGCTGTTCACCCGACACCCAAGCACGCGATTTAAAATACCTCTGCGCGCGTGGTTGGAAAGTAGTCACGGCCAAACCTTTCGATCTCTTCCCGCAAACGCGCCACATCGAGTGCATTGCCACTCTGGAAAAGGCGTAAAAGAAATGGGGCGCTTTCGCGCCCCATGTTCGAGAGTTTAAACTGAAGTTTAGGCTGAAGGCTTAGCGTTTTCTTCCTCTTCGTCCGAACGCTCAACCTTGGAGATACCGGTGAGGATTTCTCCCTCCTTGAGCCTCATGACGCGTACGCCCTTGGTATTACGGCCTTCGGTACAACGAATGTCTTTAACCTTCGTACGGATGGATTGACCACCCTTCGTGAGCATCATGACTTCGTCTTCTTCCTGAACGCTGAGTGCGCCCGCCACGCCGACTTCGGTCTTAATCGCAATGACACCCTTACCACCGCGAGATTGCTTACGGTAAATCGGCTCCTTGGTTTCAGGATCATCAAACGCCGTGCGTTTTCCGATACCGTCGATACCGACAACGAGTAACGTGTTAGCTGGATCCACAATCTCCATGGCCTTCACTAAGTCGCCTGAATCGAGATTCATACCAATCACGCCCGTAGTCTCGCGACCCATCGAACGAACATCCGATTCATGGAAGCGAATGGACATACCCGATTGGGAAATCATCACGACCTCGTTATCGCCATTGGTTAACTTCACGGAGATCAATCGATCACCGTGTTCAATATTGATTCCGATGATACCACCCTTGCGGTAGTTTTCATATTTAGAAATCTCGGTCTTCTTGATGGTGCCGTTAGCGGTACACATGATTAAGAATTTACCTTCGGCGAAATCGTTTACACAAACCATGGCAGCTAATTTCTCGTCATCTTTTAAATCAAGAAGACGAGCAATCGACTTACCGCGGGTGGCCCGAGCCGCTTCTTCAATTTCGTGAACTCTCTCGACATAGACTCGACCGTTATTCATGAAGAACATGATGTGGTCGTGCGTGTTTGCAGTGAATAAATGCTCAATGAAATCAGTATCTTCATCGCTCGCTGCCTTGGAGAGCTCGGCACCCTTGGTGCCCTTACCACCACGTTTTTGTAAGCGGTATTGAGCAACAGGAGTACGTTTAATAAATCCAGCGTGCGATACGGTCACCACACAGCCTTCATTCGCGATCATATCTTCCAATGCTAAATCTCCTTCTTGATTGATGACCTTCGTCTTACGAGGCGATAGGTGATTCTTCGCCGCTTCACGTAATTCCTTCTTAATTAAAGTAAGTAATTTCGATTCGCTGCCCAAGATGGAACGTAATTCTTCCACGATGGCCATAAGTTCGCGGTACTCGGCTTCAATCTTATCGCGCTCTAAACCAGTGAGTTGATAGGGACGTAAGTCGAGAATCGCCACAGCCTGGCGTTCGCTGAGGCCATACTTGGCCATCAACTTAACGCGGGCTTCATCACGATTGGTAGCCGCACGAATAATTTTTACGAAATCATCGAGATTACGCAGGGCGATTTTGAAGCCTTCTAAAATGTGGGCACGGTCTTCAGCCTTACGTAAGCGGAAACGAGTACGACGCGTCACCACATCGCGACGGTGCTCAACGAAGCATTCGAGCATCTCGCGGATGTTCATTTGCTTAGGACGACGTTTATCGAGAGCTAATAAAATCACACCGAAAGAGCTTTCGAAGGCGGTATTCTTGAAGAGTTTGTTG
>JBBAUU010000185.1:0-2209 GCA_040398065.1 Opitutales bacterium
CCACCTTTAGATTTACCACCGCCACCACCGTTCGGGTGATCGACTGGATTCATCGCCATACCACGAACACGTGGACGACGGCCCTTCCAGCGACTACGGCCGGCTTTACCGAGGCTTGCGTTTTGGTGTTCAAGATTTCCAACGATACCAACGGTCGCACGACAATCGGCATTGATGTAACGTTGTTCGCCAGAAGGCATGCGTAAAATTGCACGGTCTAATTCGATACCCATCAACTGAGCGAAACCACCAGCGGAGCGGGCGATTTGCGCACCACGACCGGGTTCGAGTTCGATACAGTGAATGAAAGTTGCCGGAGCAATTAAACGTAAAGGCAACGAGAGACCAGGGGTGAGCTGCTCTTGTGGCTTGTTTGTGCTCACAACGGTGTCCCCTTCTTTTAGACCATCAGGTGCTAAAATGTAGGTGTGCGTTTTGTCAGCGTACTCGAGTAAAGCGAGGTGAGCAGTACGATTTGGATCGTATTCAATACGTAAGACGGTCGCAGGTTGTTCTAAAACATCGCGACGGAAATCGATAGTACGATAAAGTTTTTTGTGACCTCCCCCACGACGACGTGAAGTGATACGGCCGTAGCAATTACGACCACGGGCACGGTGATTGCTTTCGGTAAGCTGACGCTCAGGACGACCCTTGTGGAGGTTGTCGGTCTTTACGCGAACCAAGAAACGTTGGCCGGGAGTAATAGGACGTGAAGAAATGATAGACATGGGAGCGGCTGATTAGGCGAGTGAGATGACGTCACCTTTTTTAAGGGTAACAATGGCGCGGCGAGAAGGAGTCTCGGTGTAGATGGAACCTCCACCTAAACGACTGCGACGAACTTTTCCTTTACGGATAAGAATGTTCACTTTGATGACGGTCACCTTGAAGTTCGCTTCGATAGCGGTCTTCACTTGGACGCGGTCGGCACCAGGAAGAATTTCGAAAACGTACTTATTGGCTTCGGCGAGGCCGGAAGCTTTTTCAGTGAGAATAGGGCGACTGATGATGTCGGAAGCAGGCTTCATAGTTTTTAGTTTTTGGTGCGTTCGAGCACTTTGGTTAAACCTTCGAGGGTGATCAGAACACGAGGTGTTTTGACTAAATCGAAAGCATTGAGATTGGAAGAGTTGGAGAAAATCGCGCGGTTAAGGTTACGGCTCGCTTTGAGAACCGGCTCAGCCCAGCTGCTGTCGATTACGAGAAGACGTTTTCCTTCGGGGCTAACATTCTTGAGAACTTTAGCGAAGAGAGCGGTCTTCGGTTTAGCTAATTCGAAACGCTCGATGACGGCGAGGCCACCATCGGTAGCGAGATCGAAGAGTGCACGTTGGAGTGCAATTTTCTTAGCTTGAACGGTAATCGTCTTGGACCAATCGCGAGGGCGAGGACCAAAAACAATTCCACCTTTGTAAAGTTGAGGAGCGCGCTTGTCGCCGTGACGAGATCCGCCCGAACCTTTTTGAGGGAGCATCTTCACACCAGAACCAGCGACTTCGCCGTAGTCCTTAGTCTTGGATGTACCTTGACGTTTGTTCGCTTGGTAAGAAACGACAACCTGCTTTAAGAGTGCAACGCCTTTGTCGCCCTCGAAGGAAGGAATATCGAATTCTTTCTCAGTGAAAGATGAACCGTCGGATTTATAAACTTTGAGCTTCATATCAGCAAATAGTGGTTAGAGTTTTACTTGGATTTTTTGGCGGGACGGACGAGCACGAGCTCACCATTGGCACCAGGGAAACTTCCCTTGATTAGGAGGAGATTCTTCTCGGCGAGCACTTGCACGACGCGAAGGTTTTGGACAGTGCGACGCACTGAGCCCATGTGACCAGGCATACGCTTTCCTTTGAAAACGTGACCAGGGGTTTGACGCATACCGATCGAACCAATTCGGCGGTGCATCATGTGACCGTGCGAATCAGGCTGACCCGACATGTCGTGGCGCTTCATGACGCCTTGGAAACCACGGCCCTTAACGGTGCCGATAACGTCGACCATCTGACCAGCGGCAAATTTTTCGACGGTGAAGATATCACCGACTTTAACTTCCGCAGCAACAGCGAGACGAATTTCCTGTAAATGATTGTGGGCGGAGACGCCGGCCTTTTTCAAGTGGCCGATTTCGCCCGCAGAGAGACGACTCTCTTTGTTTGCACCGAAACCGATTTGTACGGCATGGTAGCCATCAGTTTCGACGGTCTTGACC
>JBBAUU010000186.1:0-2152 GCA_040398065.1 Opitutales bacterium
GTCAGAAAAAAAAACCGCTCGCACCGGCAGATTTGCGCTGGGAATTTATCTGTCACTTGCAGTCTAATAAAGTTAAGCCTGCTTTAAAGATTTTTGATATTATTCAAACGGTCGACAGTGTAGATTTAATTTTACGAATGGGACGAATCGCTGAGGAGCTTAATGTAAAACCCGAAATTTATTTTCAGGTGAACTCGGGTCACGATCCCGCAAAATATGGATGTGAAATTGAAGAGGCTCCAGTTTTATTAGAAGCAGCGTTAGGTCAGTCATCATTACGTGTCGTCGGACTCATGGCTGTCCCACCGATTGAAGGGGGCATGGATTCCGCCAAGCGCACGTTTGATAATTTGCGACTCAGCCGAGATCAATTACAGGATCAATTTAAAGTCAGCCTACCCGAACTCTCGATTGGTATGAGTGGTGACATGGAAGCCGCAGTCATCGCCGGCTCAACTTGTGTTCGTCTGGGTTCATCTCTTTACGGTCCCCGCACCCAGAAATGATTAGCCGCCTTTCCATTCGTGATTTGGCTCTGATGGATCGGACGTCGCTCGACTTGGGCAAGGGCTTCACGGTGGTGACTGGCGAAACGGGTGCTGGTAAATCAGTCCTCCTCGGTGCATTTTCCTTATTGGCCGGCAACCGTGCTGGTAAGACCATCGTGCGTAAAGACGCTGAAGAATGTGTCGTAGAAGCCGAACTCGAAGTGGGTAAGGACAAGCGATTCACCCAGGCGCTAGAAGAGCTCGATTTGCCCGCCTGCGATGATGGAATCTTATTAATCAAAAGAACGGTCCACGTTTCGAAGGCTGGACGTATTACCGTGAACGGCGGAGCAGCGACCTTAGCTCAATTGCAAAAGCTTGGTGAACTGTGGATTGATTTTCATGGTCCCGGCGAACCGCAAAAACTCATGCGTGCTGACACGCAGTTAGGTATGTTGGATCTTTATGCCGGCGTCGAAGAGGCGCTGAATCGTTATCGCGAAGTCTGGAAACGCCGCCAAGAGATTTTAAAATCTATTCAAGAAATGTCTTCGGCGGAAAAGCTATCTGAAGATGAAATTACTTTTTTAAAGTCACAGATCGAAAATTTAGAATCCTTAGATTTGACCGATGAGGCTATTCAGAAGCTTGAGCGTGAACACGCACGCTCGTCTCGCGCTCAAGAGTTGTCGCAATTATTAAGTCAGATGGATGCGGCCTTGGGCTCAGAGGGTATTGCTCAAGACATACCTAAGATTCTCAAAGTCGCCCAATCCATTGCACGGATTGACGCCGATGCGGACGCGTTAGCTCAGCGATTGCAGGGCCTCGCTGCTGAGGCCGATGATATCCGGGCTGATTTTGCACGTCTGGCTCGAGGTCTATCTGCCGATGAATCAGAAATCGAAAACTTAGACACGAAAATGAATTTATGGTTAGAGTTTCGTCGAAAATATGGCCCCACCGTTGAATCGGTTCGATTGAAACGAGACAGTTTAAAGAATCGTCTCATGTCTCAAGGCGATATCGAAGCCCGCGTAGAAAAACTTAAAGGAGAGGCAACACGTGACGAAAAAGAATTAAAGAAGTTAGCCGATGGCCTGCACGCGACTCGAGTTAAAGCTGCCGAAAAATTATCCACGGCCGCCAAGAAAATGTTGGGTTCACTTGGATTTAAGAAAGCGGATTTAAAAATTGATGTCGCCGCAGCAGAACTTGGACCCATGGGTGCGGATCGCGTTCAATTTCAATTCTGCGCCAATGCGGGCCAGGATTTACTTCCCTTGGACCAAATCGCCTCGAGCGGTGAAGCGGCTCGAGTTATGTTAGCGCTCAAGACCGTACTCGCTGCCGTTGATAATACCCCCGTTCTGGTATTCGATGAAGTCGACGCCAATGTCGGTGGAGAGATTGGTGCTCAGGTCGGGCGCGAACTCGCTGCGTTAGGTAAGAAACACCAAGTTTTCTGCGTTACTCACTTGCCTCAAGTCGCTGCGTTAGGACATGCCCACCTAGTTGTAACCAAAACTCAAGATGAACGTTCTACTTCAGTGGTCATTGAACCCGTTCACACCAAAAGAAAAGACCGTGAATTGGAAATTGCTCGTATGTTAGGAGATCGCACGAGCAAGGTCGCCCTCACGCACGCACGCGAGTTGCTGGAT
>JBBAUU010000187.1:0-2108 GCA_040398065.1 Opitutales bacterium
TATCAAAATTTGCCAGTAAAGTGAATTGGCTAACCATCAAAATTTCTCCGCCGGTTTCTCCAATCGAATACTGCATCTTACCTTCCGCATCAGGAAGGATTCGAATTTTAAGAACTGCACTGACGAGTCTTTGTACATCCTCGGCGGTATCAGCTGCACCCATGCCCACTAAAAGCAGGTAGCCTTTTTGTATTTCTGATATGATTTTATGGTCAACCGACACCGAAGCCGAGAGCACTCGCTGAACAATAATTTTCATTTAAATCAGCGAATCTAAAATCGTCTTTAATTTCATCTCGGTTTCGACGCTCTCGAGAGTGGGATCGGACCCAGCCACGATTCCGGCACCAGCGTAAACGCGAGCCGTGTTGCCCAAAATACGTGCACAACGAAGGGCCACATAGAGATTTCCTTTTTTGCCGTCCGATTGAATCCAACCTACGGCTCCCGTATAAAGTCCACGCAGGTGAGGTTCAAAGCCAGGTATAAAGGGTAGGGCCAAATCACGTGGTTTACCTCCCACTGCAGGGGTTGGATGTAATTCACCAGCCACCTCTAAAAATGTCCGATCAGCCGACAACTTTCCGATAACGGGAGTGCGAATGTGCATCACATTACCTAGGCGTAATAATTCCGGCGTTTGTGTGGCCGCACCGACGACACCGACCATTTTCAAACGTCGTAAAATTGATGCGGTAACCGCACTATGCTCCCGTTGATCCTTATCACTGGCGAGAAGTGCTTTGGCTAAACTCGCATCTTCGGATGCAGAATCGCCCCGACGCGTGGTGCCCGCTACCGCTTCGGTCTTTAGGTTCGAATCAGATAAAGCAATCAGCGTCTCAGGTGAGGCTCCGACCACTGAGGCGGCAGCTTCATTAATAAGGAAAATATTACAGTTAGGATTCGCCCGACGGAGGCGATGAAGGGTCCCCAAAACATTGAAATTTTCTGTTTTCCTCCAATCAAAAGCTCGCGTTAAAACAATCTTTTCAAAGGCGCCTTCTTTAATCAGTTCAGTTGCACGCTTAACTGCCGAGGGGAACCAGGCGCCACCGACTTCACTTAAAACCGTAGCAGAAGATTGATGAGCGGGCAGGGGATTGGCTTGATAAATAAACCCGCGGAACTGTTCCACTTGTTTTAACAATTTATCGGTACAACCCGCTGAAGCTTTTTCGCAAAGTGTAATAGTTGTAATACCGGCATCCGTCACGACCTGCCAGGTCGGTAAAAAAAGATGTGAGTCTAAATCATTTTTATCATCACCTGGATAAAAGGGGAAGCTGGCAATGACCCGAGGTAGACCACCAATAGTTTGAATACTCGCGTTGAGTTTTCTTAACCAAGCATCCGCTTCGTGGAATCTATTTTTACCACGACCTTTCCACTCCACTAAAGCCGGACCCGAAGCATGGGCTTGATAGAGTGATGGGTTTTCAAAGTAACTTCGAGGACCTGATACATTCAGCGTCTCTAATACCGCCAAGGGATCTAATTCGGAGACCTGAAATGAGAGTGATACATAGCCCAAGCCTGCCGATGCTTTTTCTGCAGCGAGCAGGGGATTGCTTAATTCACTGGAAGTTGGATTAACCACCTCGTTCAAAGTAGAGTGTAAAATCGAATTGTCTAACTATGCCTTCACTCCCGATGCAGAATCTTCGTTTTGTGGGAAAAGTATGCATTTTTCTGACACCTTTCTGCCCGTGCAAATCGTCGACCAGTTAAGTTGTCCTTCAAAATGTGTGGGGACCGGCTGGCCGATATTTACCAAAAGTTTGGCAGCCGAATCGGGCATGATAGGTAATAAAACGGTTCCGACCAGTCGCAGACCTTCGGCAACATAAGCCAGACATGAGTCGAGTCGCGCTTTATCTTGAGGGTCGGTTGACTTCGCCAATTTCCAGGGGGCCCGAGTTTCAATGAAAGCATTCATCGCACTGACAAATACCCAGAGAGATTCAAGCGCGTGGCTAATTTGATAACTCGCAAAAGAATCAAAATACTTTTTCTGCGTTACCGTCCACAAATCACGGAGTGACTTCTCTAATTCTTCATCGGCGCTCGGTGCAGGAATGCTACCGGCATAATTTCTTCCCACCATG
>JBBAUU010000188.1:0-2036 GCA_040398065.1 Opitutales bacterium
CTGAGCATGTCGGACTATCGCGGTCGCATCGCCCCCACGCCTACAGGCTTATTGCACGTGGGCCATGCTCGCACCTTCGCCCAGGCCGCCGAACGAGCTAAGCGTGCCCATGGACAACTCCTCTTTCGTATCGAAGATTTAGATGCTCACCGTTGTCGCGATGAGTTCGCTCAGAAGTCGATGGAAGATTGTCGCTGGCTGGGCTTTAAATGGAATGAAGGTCCCGACGTCGGTGGCGCATCTGGACCCTACATTCAGTCCCAACGAATCAAATATTATTTAGAAATCTGGAAACTATTACACGCCACTGGACTTATCTATCCGTGCGACAAATCACGCAAAGACGTGGAGCGTGCCTTAGTCGCACCTCACGTTGAAGATGATCAAGAGCCGATTTTTCCGATTGAGTTACGGCCTGATAAAAATTTCGGACTCGATGCCACCGAACCAGGAAATCAAAACTGGAGATTCAGAATTCCTCTGGGTGGAGAAATTAAATTCCACGATGAATTACAGGGCGATCAGTCATTCACGGCCGGAAAAGATTTCGGAGATTTTCTGATCTGGCGAAAAGATGGATTCCCCTCCTACGAACTCGCCGTCGTTGCCGATGATCACGCGATGCAAATTACCGAGGTAGTTCGCGGTGCTGACCTCCTCCTCTCCACCGCTCGACAGATTTTACTATATCGCGCACTCAATTGGACTCCACCCCAATGGGCCCACGTTCCCTTGATAACGGACGCCCAAGGACAACGTCTCGCGAAGCGCACCCACGGACTCTCTATCAAAGAGCTACGCGATAAAGGTGCTACCGCTGAAAAGGTTCTAACAGCGCCCCTGAAGATACTCTCAAATTAATCCAGTATTCATTGCCTTCGAAGCCCTAACCTCTAGACCCACTTTATGCAGTCCACCCGGATATTACTCGTAGATAATGGCTCACTCGAAGCCGCGACGACCCTGAGTTTACGGCGCCTATCCAAAGAAGTGGGCAAGATTATCGGACATGAAGTTTACCCTGTTTCGGTTCTGCATTCGCAAAAAGTAGCTCCTGAACTTTTAGATAATAAACCCGCACAGATTTTTTCCGAAGCAATCCAGCAGGCCGGACGTGATGGAATTAAAAAAATAATCGTGCTCCCGCTTTTCATCGGTCCGAGTCTGGCCATCACGGAATTTATTCCTGCACAGTTCCAACTCCACGCTACAAAAGATATGCAAATGATGGTCGCTAATACCCTCTATGGTAACGACGGAGAACTTTGCGATATACTCATTGATAATCTGAAAGCGACTTCTTGGCAGAAAGATAAATCAACCGTCCTACTTTGCGATCACGGTACTCCTATCATCGAAGTAAATCATGTGCGTAATCTGTTAGCTAAAGAAATAAGTGAAAAACTTGGATTAAATTCTCACCAGCTCATTGCCTTCTCGATGGAGCGACGCGAGGGCGATCAATACGCTTTCAACGAACCGCTCTTAGAGTCCGCACTTTCCAAGGTATCCGCTCACGCAATTGTTTTAATGGAGTTCCTCCTACCCGGTCGCCACGCTGGAACAGGCGGCGATGTGGCAGAAATTTGCGAGAATCACGCGCCCAAAGGTATCACTTGGGAACTCAGTCCTTTAATTGGCACACACCCCAGCCTTCCTCGCTTATTAGCCCGCCGATTCAGCGAATTAAAGGCTTAGAGGGTTTCTTCGAAACTGCCTGCTAGATCGCTTAATTGCGA
The DNA here is from genome assembly GCA_040398065.1 of Opitutales bacterium. Taxonomy (GTDB): domain Bacteria; phylum Verrucomicrobiota; class Verrucomicrobiia; order Opitutales; family UBA953; genus UBA953. The sequence goes on from JBBAUU010000188.1 coordinate 1,740, forward strand.
GTTCGTAACCACGACGCCGACCACTGCAATTAAAGGCGTGGGTAAGGAAACTACATCTACTTTATCCTGAGCGAGATTGGTTAACGTAGTAACGACGTCCGATGCACCCACTTGGGAAATTTTTGAGAGTAGTCGCACGGGCATATTTTTATCAGCTCCAGCGTTGATTAATTTTTGAGCAACTTCGGCTAATTTTTTTGCACCCATATACAAACAGAGCGTCGCGCCCGTTTGCACATGAGCTGACCAATTCTGGTCCGAACCATCGGCACAGTGACCCGTTAAAAATGTTACCGA
>JBBAUU010000189.1:0-2029 GCA_040398065.1 Opitutales bacterium
CCAGCATAGCTCAGTTGGTAGAGCAGCCGCCTTGTAAGCGGCAGGTCGTCGGTTCGAGTCCGTCTGCTGGCTCCACTTTTAAAAATTATTCAGTCCAGGTTTGGCCCCGGCGCAAAGCGTCGGCCATCTGGATGACTTTTCTTAACCGAGAAAAGTCGTGGGCACGGATCATGTGGCAGCCCTGAGCGATACCCCAAGTCGCCGTCACTTCATTTCCTTCTTCGCGATTCAATGAATCTTTTTCGTTTAGCACTAAACCTAGGGTCGATTTGCGACTCGCTCCGAGCATGACGGGAAATCCGAGTGCCGTCACTTTTTCCAAGTTCCGCACGAGCATAAGATTTTGTTGAGGAGTTTTTCCAAAGCCAAATCCCGGATCCAACCAAAGTTGTTCGGGTGCGACTCCCGCCTCTAAACAAAAGTTAATAGATAATTTTAAGTCATTTAATATTTCAGGCCAAAAGTCCTTATAATTTGGGTCTTTTCTACGATGCATTAAAATGAGAGGACATTTTAACTGCGCGGCAACTTGGGCCATCGCGGAAGAATTTCCACCCACTTCCCAGCGCGCGCCTTCGACGTCATTGATAATATCTGCACCGCTCTCGATCGCCACTTTGGCGACAGAAGATTTATAAGTATCGACCGAGAGGGGCACCTGCGGAAATTTTTTTCGGAGTGCAAGGATGATGGGTTGTAAGCGAGAGAGTTCGATTTCTTCTGAAATGGACTGAGAGCCCGGTCGGGTTGATTCGGCGCCGAGATCCAAAATATCGGCACCTTGATTGATGAGATTCTGAGCTTTGTTGATGGCGGATGGAATGTCGGTCACCTCGCCCCCGTCCGAAAAAGAATCGGGGGTGATATTTATAATACCCATCATCACCGTGCGTTGCCGCCAGTCGGGCAGGGGGGTGCCATGTGGGCTCTTCCAGGACATAGATGAAGGGGGTAAACTCCAAAACCAAGGGCGCAACCCACAATAAATTAGAGGGTAGTAGCCGATAGGCCCAGTTGTATTAGTGCAGATGATTTGAGATAAATATTTCTAAGTGTATTATATTCAATAACTTAAGAAGTATTTTAAGTAATAATTTGAACCCGGCCTGTGATGTATAAATACAGATAGGTGGGCGGTGCTTGCAAATTAGGCATTTTTTATGAACTTTTGCGAAGTCCGAAACACGTATTCCAATGTTTTCACGCATTTTTAACAAGGTCCACCTTTTCACCATTTCCATTTTCGGAATTTTGGTGAGCGCCTGTTCGCGCGACGACTTAAATGTTCGTCAGTCGACCCTCGATCCCAAGGGCCCGGTGGCGAAGATGCAATTCGATGTCTTCATGGATACGGTTTGGTTAGTGGTCATTCTCTTTGCACTCGTCGGTGGATTGTTGGTTTACGTCGTGATCAAGTTCCGTGCGCGTGCGGGTCAAGACCCACGTCCGCAAATTGAAGAAGGTCACGGCAATCCTTTAATCGAAATCGGTTTAATCACCGCATCGATTGGTGCCTTAGTTTTTATCGCAATCCCAACCCTTAGCGCCATTTGGTATACGGACGATGTTCCCGCGGAAGCGATTCCTACTTCAAAACTTTCTGCGTGGTATCAGCACCTTGATGAGAATGGAAAAGAAAATTATCCTAAAGCTCTCGCCGGTGATGTTTTAGAAATCGACGTCATTGGTAAACAGTGGTGGTTCCGTTTTGAATACCCACAATTGGGATTAACCACGGACGCCAAACATACCGTGCCGAATGAAATTGTTATTCCCCGCGGCAAAGCGGTGCGTTTAAATTTACGATCCGAAGATGTGATTCACTCTTTCTGGTTACCGAAGATTGCTGGTAAAGTGGACTTGATACCTGGACGGAAGAATAAGATGTGGATTCAAGGCGATCAAGTGGGTCATTACTACGGACAGTGCGCTGAATTCTGTGGTGATTCTCATGCCTACATGCTCTTCCGCTGTAACGTCGTCGAGCCCGAAGAATTTGTAAAATGGGTTAAAGAACAAAAGAAAGAAG
>JBBAUU010000190.1:0-2029 GCA_040398065.1 Opitutales bacterium
GGTTCTGTCTAAAATCAAAACCTCGCCAAGAGGCCGTCGCCGTTCGCAATTTAAAAGCGGTGGGAGAAATCGATATTTTCTTTCCGCGTATTCGTCGCACCCGACGTGGCCATGAGAAAAATAAGGAGGTCGTTGAACCTCTTTTTCCAGGATATATCTTCGTCAAATTTAATCCTGAAGACTCACAGGGCACCGTTAAAAGCACCCGTGGCGTACTACATTTAGTCAGTAAAAACGGCAAAGCGGTCGATGTTGATCATAAAGTCATCGACGAATTAAAAGCCCTCGGCCCAGACGGCATCTTATCCATGCTCGATGAAGAATTAAAAGTGGGCGCAAAAATTAAAGTGATTCGCGGGATTTTCGCTGGATCGGAAGGCGAAGTTTTAAAACTCGCTACCCCACAAAAAAGAATCGCCGTACTCCTCACATTACTCGGCGCCCAGCAATCGGTTGAAATGCCCATGGATGATGTCGCCACCCACGAGGAAGAATAACACCAAAATGATTCAAGACCTACTCATCCATTCCCATCGAAGCGAAAACTTACATCCTTATTTTCCGCAGGCGTTCGAATGGCTGAAAAATTTTAATCCGAATACACCCGATGGAAAATATGAGATCGTTGGACCTGATTGTGTTGCGGGTGTGCAACGCTATCAGACTAAACCTACAACAGAAAAGAAGTGGGAGGCCCACCAAGTGTTTGGAGACATCCAAGTCGTCTTTGCCGGTGAAGAATACTGCGGTCACCACGACGTGGCCCTACTCCAAACTCTGGAACCTTATTCTGTCGAAAAGGATGTCGCTAAGTTCGTGGCCCCGACGACCCCCTCGACGTTGCTGCATCTCTACCCTTCACAGTTCACGATTTTCTACCCTTCCGATGCCCATCAACCTGGGGTGCAAATTTCCAAATCTACCGAAGTGCTTAAGGTTGTTATCAAATTTAAATTAAAGTTATAATTTAACTCTCGCAGATTAACATTTTAAGACCTAAAAGTGCGACATGGGAAATCCCTGCCGTCTGATTCTCGCTCTCGATGTTGAGAGCAAAGAAGAGGCACTCGCATTGGTTCGTCCACTCATCGGAAAAGTAGCTTGGGTGAAATTAGGTCTGCAACTTTTTGTAAAATACGGACCGAGTATCGTGGACGAATTTCATGCCTTGGGATTCAAAGTGTTTCTTGATTTAAAATTACACGATATCCCAAATACGGTCAGCTCAGCGATCAAAAGTCTGAAAGGTCGCCCCTGCTCCCTACTGACGCTTCATGCCAGTGGTGGACCCGAAATGCTCACACGCGCCGTCGAGGCTGCAAAACAGAACATTCCCGACTGCCAACTTCTAGCGGTCACTGTTCTGACGTCTATGGATCAGGACCAACTGAATGCCGTGGGCGTAAAGTCCAGTCCCGAAGACCAAGTCAAACTCCTCGCCAAAATGGCTATTCAGTCAGGCGTTCATGGATGCGTATGCTCTCCTCTTGAACTTCCTTTACTCCGAAAAGAATTAGGACCGACGCCCGTTTTAGTTACACCTGGTATCCGTTATCCTGACGGTAAAGCCGATGACCAAAATCGCGTGATGACGCCCATTCAAGCAGCACAAGCAGGCGCGAGCTTCATCGTCGTCGGACGCCCAATTTTAAAGGCCACGGATCCTGTCGCGGAAACGATTAAAATTTGCCGAGAAATCGGTGAAACGAAATGAGTAAACCAGGAGACGTCCTCGTGCTGCTCGCCGCGGGCTTTGCCCGTCGCATGCAGAAAGTTGTGGATGATAAAATTACTGCAACACTCCTCGGTAAGCCGGTCTTTTTCTATTCACTCAACGCATTCTATACGACGGGTAAAATTGAGAAAGTTATCATCACCTATCGCGACGAAGAACAGTTGCAAAAAATTCAGACAGCGTATGCGACATTTCATTTTCCGAATTGGAAAGTTGAATATGTTCTAGGCGGACAAAGCCGCCAAGAATCCGTCCTCGCCGCACTCGAAACCTGTGCTGACCATCCAGGCTTAG
>JBBAUU010000191.1:0-2018 GCA_040398065.1 Opitutales bacterium
ACCCGGTGAGCCGGTTTGATGCGGCGGTGGTGCGGGTAGCGCACGTAGGGTTGCATTTTTGGCGCCGTTTAAAAACGCGTAAGCGACTTTATAAGTTAAACGTTTAATACTACAGATTACACCATTGGCGAAATCGGTTTTGATTAATTTACCTTCGGGTGTGAATTCACAAATGACGCTTTTAACGAGTCGATTCTGACCTTCCACGAGCGAACATAATCCACTCGAGAGTGCGTGCGGAAGCATTGGTATTACGGTGCCAACAAGGTACGTGGAGTTACCGCGTTCCTTGGCTTCATTATCAAGTGGTGACCCAGTTTTTACGTAGTGGGAAACGTCGGCAATGTGAATTCCGATTTTGAAATTTCCATTGGGCAGACGTTCGAGCGAGAGGGCATCGTCGAAATCCTTAGCATCATCGGGGTCGATGGTAATGGTCGGAATTTTTCGAAAATCTTCCCGCCCATGTAAATCATCCTCTCTCACTTTAGAGCCAAAGGCATTGGCTTCATCCATCACATTGCGTGGAAATTCGGGATTGAGATTATAGCGACGAAGAATCGCTAGGTACTCGGCCATCGGCGTGTGGGTGACGCCTAAAACTTCCGTGATGGTTCCGGTGGGGCTGAGGTGGCGACGTTCCCAAGCGTCGAGTTGCACGACGACTTTGTCTTCTTCTTTGGGCAGTGATGTTAAATTCGAGCGTTGGGGGTCACGCACAATGATGTCTCGCGAAATGCGTGGATCATCAGGTACCACAAACCAAGTTAAGCGCGTTCTTCTCAGCGTTCCCGTTAAAGTCGTGAAAGACCTTTTGACTACGCGAATGACAGTGCCCGTGCCCCAGTCTTCGCCTTGTCGATCGCGACGTCCGCGATTTAATTTAATCACCACGCGGTCACCATGCAGGGCGACGCCGGTATCTTTAGCATCGATATGAATGGGCTCGCGCGGTTTCTGTCCAGGTTCCGCCGCAAAGACGACACGTGCCGATCCACTAGAACGGAAAAGAATCGTACCTTCGGGGAGTGGATCGCCTTCGGGGAGTGCGAGTAGCTCGCGTTTTTTTACGATGATGGCGCCCGATTTAATTAAGTTGGGAACAATCTTACGCATTTTACGTAAGTCAGATTTATCCCCGCCGATTTGCTGAATAATATCTTCGAGTCGCATCGGCACGTAGTCAGGACGTGCCAGAAAGGCGAGCATGGCCTCTTCGGCGTTCATGAATTGTTAGCCGATTGTCCTAGCAGGCTCGTCAGGTAGGGAAGTAATTGTTTCTTACGGCTGACAATTCCAGGCATATCAAAAATATACGGCGGTTGTTTTTGAGCGTAGGTGATACTGTGAATCACTTCCGAATCTCCGCGGATCAACAGGAGTGAACTTTGGGTATCAATGTCGGTCACTAACAGAGCTGAGAAATGTAGGCCGTTTTCGCGACGATATTTTTCTAAGCCCTCGAGTAAGCCTTCTTGTGCTTTCCAGAAATTATTAAAGCCCAACTCTTCGACTTGAGCGACGGAGAAGCGGTAATTATTTTCGGTGTAAAGTTTGCAATCGGCACGGACCGCGGCGTCAGCAGAGAGATTAGCGAGCACGGAGCCAGTATTGAAAATCATATCAGCCAGTGCCCGAGCGTCGGTATCGGCTAAACGTGAAAGCCAATTGAGTAATTCCGAATCAAGCGGGGTGGTGGTCGGACTTTGCAGTAAGAGTGTGTCCGAAATAATACCGCACATCATGAGTCCTGCTACTTGCGGCGAGGGCTTCAAATTGGCGGTGCGGAACATGTCGGCGATAATCGAACAGGTGGAACCTAACGGACGATTAACGAAAAGAATCGGTTGATTGGTGTGTGGATTGCCTAAGCGGTGGTGATCGATGACTTCCGCAATTTCCACTTCGTTCGCGCCGTCGACGGCTTGCGATAATTCATTGTGATCCACTAAAACCAAGCGGTGGTGCACGGGTTTCAGGATATCAGACTTACTGAAAACACCGATTAACTTACCGTC
>JBBAUU010000192.1:0-1937 GCA_040398065.1 Opitutales bacterium
CAAAAGAGATACCTTTAAATCAGGTATTAATTTCGACTGGAGTCTCGGTGAAGGCTTAGCCTTTGGATCACTCTTAGCCGAAGGACATCCGGTCCGCATTTCTGGTCAGGACTGCGAACGCGGCACCTTCTCACACCGTCACGCCGTACTGCACGATCCATCGAACGACGCGGAATATTGCCCACTCAATTCAGTGCCTGGTGGCGAATCGATTGAATTAGTAAATTCAACTTTATCCGAATACGCCGTTCTCGGTTTTGATTATGGATATTCACTAGAAGCCCCCGATTCATTGGTGATTTGGGAAGCTCAATTCGGAGACTTCTCGAACGGTGCCCAAATCGTTATCGATCAATTCATCGCTTCCGCTGAATCAAAATGGGGTCAGACGAGCGGCTTAGTTCTTTTGCTGCCTCACGGCTACGAAGGCCAAGGCCCAGAACACTCTTCGGCTCGACTCGAAAGATATCTCCAACTTTGCGCGGAAAATAATATTCAAGTGATTCAGCCTTCCACCCCTGCTCAACTTTTCCACGCTTTACGCCGCCAGGTTAAGTCCGAACATCGCAAGCCTCTCATTGTGCTGACACCGAAGAGTTTACTCCGTCACAAAACCTGCGTCAGTAAATTTGAAGATTTCACTGATAAAGATTTCCAAGCGTTGATTACGGACGCAACTCCGGCCCTCAAAACTGAACGTCTCATTCTTTGTTCCGGAAAAGTATTCTACGACCTCGAAGCCGAACGTGCCGCTCGCAAAGATACGACGACAACGATTGTTCGCGTTGAACAACTCTTCCCTCTCGATCCATCTGCCTTAAAGAAAATTCATACTCAGTACGGTTCGCCCGCCAAAGTAGTTTGGGTACAAGATGAACCCAAGAATATGGCCGCATGGAGTTTTATTTCCCCCATCATTGAATCATCGCTCGGCGTTAAGCCCTTGTACGCTGGACGTGATGCGGCCGCTTCTCCTGCCGTCGGCGCCCTTTCTATCCATAAACTCGAGCAATCTGACGTAATTCAGCAGGCGTTTTCTGTCTAAAATTCGTTCAGTAGAAGATTTAACAGGGAGTTTGTGGTCACCTTCTACAATCGGGCAGACCCGATATTGTGAAAAATTGTCCTATTTCCCCGTTGAAACTGTCGGGTAGTACTTACAAAGTCGGAGTCTTACTTTTATGGCTGTGGACGTCAAAATACCCTCGATGGGCGAATCAATCACTGGTGGCCTCCTATCTACATGGGCGGTCAAAAACGGTGATAACGTTAAAAAAGGTCAGGCCTTATTCTCTTTCGAAACCGATAAAGTTACTTCTGACGGCACCGCAGAGATTGATGGTCAAATAACTATTACAGTTCCTGCAGGCACCGAGGTGACCGTTGGCCAAGTCGTCGCCACCATCGCCGCAGGATCTTCGACGGGCTCACCAGCAACTACCTCAGCACCCGCAGCACAACCTGCAGCTCAAAAAGTTGCGTCGGTCGCTGCTCCTAAAATGGCGAGTGCGCCGCTTGTTAAAACTGGAAATTTTGAAGCGTCACCTGCGGTGCGTAGAATCGCCGCAGAAACTGGTTTAAATCCTAACAGCATTCCTGGAACAGGAAAAGCTGGACGCGTTACCAAGGGCGATATGCTCGCGGCACTGGATGGACAAACCCCCATCGTGGCAGTTGCCCCTTCAGCCGTTAGCACCGCAACACCACCCGTAGCAGAAAAAACTGCTGCTGCTGAAATTCCAAGTCGCGAAGGACGTACGTCCAGAAAACGTATGTCTCCTCTGCGTCGCAAAATTGCTGAACGTCTCGTCCAAGCGAAGTCCGAGACCGCCATGCTCACAACTTTCAACGAAGTTAACATGGCTCCGGTCATGGAACTTCGTAAACGTCACGGTGAAGAATTCCTCAATAAATACGGTATTAAACTAGGGTTCATG
>JBBAUU010000193.1:0-1931 GCA_040398065.1 Opitutales bacterium
AATGCCAACCTTACTGATCTCTTCACGATCGATACCACGGGTGTGAAGTATGCAATTGGTTCGAACTCTGTAGCTGCTCAGTATAACGGTCGGAGTCTCTCAGATCTCATCAAGGTATATACCGTCACCAACGGCGGTAACACTGTCTTGATGATGTCGATTCCTGAGCCTTCGACTTACGGTCTCGCCCTCGGCGCCCTCGCTCTCGCAGCAGTCGCCATCCGCCGCCGCAAGCAGAAGAAGTCAGTTGCCTAATCCGGATAAGACCTGAGTAACTTCAGGATAAACAAAAAGGGGTCTCGCAAGAGACCCCTTTTTTATTGGGTGAAATGTCTACGTCTGATTAACCGATTCTGCTACCATCAAATCGACGAATAAATTATTCGGAGAGGCCGCCGCGCTTGCCACCGAGTACCGCCGCACCAATTAAAGCGACCGAGAGGAAGACCATCGACCACACTCCCAACGCTGCCGCAAGTTGTGTACCATTACCGAGTGAGCTGAGTAGCGCAAAGGTCGCCTTAGTAATCGGGAAGTGCTCCGCACGTTGCGCGAGAATTAAACTGTCACTCACTTCTAGCATCGAAAACGCAAAAGCTAAAATGGTACCAGCCGCTAAGTGAGCCGCGAGGAGGGGAAGTGAAATGCGACGGAAGGTCGACCACAGCGTCGCACCCAGTGATCGCGCCGCTTGTTCTAACATCACATCGCTTTGTTGAAGTCCGGCAATCGCCGCACGCGTTACATAAGGTAGACGACGAATAGTATAAGCTAAGGTGAGCAGCAGGAAGGGACTGCCATTCGCACCGACGAGACACGCAAAAGGTTTTCCTTCTTGCGAGAGTGCTAAGTAACCGAAGGCCATCACGAGTCCAGGCACCGCCAAGGGCAACATGGTCAACGTGTCTAAGAGATGTCGCATTCTTAAATCAGAACGCACAATCACCCACGCCGCGGTTAAGCCCATAATCAAGGCCAAGAAAGAAGCACAACCGGCGTAAAGCAGACTGTTCTGAATCGATGGAACCACGAGCGCGCTGCCGAGCGCTTCTTGCCAGTGACCTAAGGTAAACTCAGAGGGCAAAATAGTCCCATGCCAAGCGTTCGATACGGAAAGGAAAATCACGCCGAGGTGTGGTAGTGAGGCAATCAAGGTCGTGCCGGCAAATAAAACCGCACAAGCCCAACCAAGCCAGGTGGGCAAGGGCTTTGGCGTTGATCGTAAGCTGGGGCGAGGAGCCGCCGCATGCTTGGAACTGCCGAGGACGAGTTTTGATATTAAAAATACTACCGCGGCGATGACTAACACAATGCCCGTGAGCGCGTAGGGCAGGGGATTGCGATCGAGGTTCTTGATGCCGTCGAGAATTTGCACCGGCGCCACGCGCGGAAAATCGAAAACAAGTGGTACACCGAGTTCAGTGAACGCCCAAATGAAAACGAGGGAAGCTCCCGCAAATAATCCTGGAAGAATTAAAGGCAGCGTAATGCGGAAGAATCGACGCGAGGGCGAGCAACCTAAATTCGCCGCCGCTTGTTCTAAGGCCGGATCCACTTGAGCGAGTGACGCTGCAGCATTGAGATATAAAATCGGATACAGGTGCAGTGCATTCATGAGCACGATGCCTAAGAAGCGATTTTCTGCTAACCAATCGCGCGGGTTCTCGGGGGACATCAAACCGAGATTAAAGAGTAATCCGTTAAACGATCCTTCGGTGCCTAGAATACATTTAATCCCTACCGCTCCAATGAAGGGAGGGAGAATCATCGGAATCAGAAGCGCTAACGAGAGGAATTTTCGACCAGGAAAAGTATAGCGATTGTTAATGAGCGCTAAAGGTACTGCAATCAACACTGCCAGGACCGTGCTGACTAAGCCCAAGTTCAACGCATTAATAATTCCCTCACGATAAACTGGGTCAGTCAGCACC
>JBBAUU010000194.1:0-1924 GCA_040398065.1 Opitutales bacterium
TATTCCTTCGATAAAAGCCCACGCAAGGAACAGGGTTTATTATCTTATTCCGATGTTGATTCGGGTTTAAATATTTTAATCCCCATCGTTTCCCAGGGTTCTCATAAATTCTGCGATTCCCTCTCATTCCCTCACATGCCTGGGGTGTTTGATTGGCCAAGTAATTTCTACACTACGCCCTTCCTCCCCGAGTACACCATTGGCGGTAAAATATACACGCCGTCATTTTACGGAAAGAACATGCAAGTGGTTATGGGCACTAAGTCTGGAACTTATCATTTTAAATATGATCAGCCTGACCTGATTGATCACACCGAAAAACTTTCTAGCGGTTTGGCATCGATGAAGGTCGACTGGGAGTTTACCGGTGGAAAAGTTACTGGACGATTCACGTTAACACCAAAGGTTGCGCTGGTTTTAGAAAACTTCCGATTCGTTCTGCCCATTGCAGCTCTGCACTCACGCATGGTTTCTGCTGGTGCTTTAATGCTCGGACAAGAATCGCATCGTTGTGAGATTTTACGTGATGATTTTCACGGTGAATGGTTGGAAACGAAAGTCGTGAGCGAAGACCCTAAACATAAGAGTCTGTTCGGGAAAATTCACTATTACCAAATCTTGGAGCGCGACAAAACGCTGAGTCTCCGTCCGGGGATCGGGTATAGTTTCGAAGTCGTCCTGCAGCCGGATATCGTTCGTCTCTAAACCGCTTTCTCGCTCCTAGGTAGGCCATTATCGCCTTGAGGGGGTTTCCAGGATTGTCAGATATCTTGGAGTCCACTAACTATGCCTTTGTCTCATGACGCGTCCCTTTTACATCACTACCGCGATTGATTATGCCAATGGTGCACCGCACCTCGGGCATGCCTACGAGAAGGTCTTAGCTGATGTTATTTCCCGACATCAAAGAATGATGGGATACAAGGTTCATTTTCTTACCGGATTGGATGAACATGGGCAAAAGGTTCAACAGACAGCACAGAAACGTGGAGTTAATCCACAGGTGTTTGTCGACGAAATCGCCGAAATCTTCAAAGCGATGCTCAAGTCGCTGAATGTGTCTAACGACGATTATATTCGTACCACCGAAACGCGGCACAAGTTAGTCGTCCAAAGTTTCCTACAAAAACTCCACGACCAAGGTTTAATTTATTTAGGAAAAAAGACCGACTGGTATTCCACGCGTCAGGAACAGTTTTTAACTGACAAGGATCGCGATGTGGATGGAAATTGGCCCGAGATCTACGGTGAAGTCACGCAAACTACCGAAGAAAATTATTACTTTAAATTATCTCAGTATCAGCCTTGGTTGATTGAGCATATTAAAAGTCATCCCGATTTCATAATTCCCTCATTCCGTGCGAAACAGGTTCTCGAATTTCTCAAAGAGCCTTTAAATGATTTATGTATTTCGCGTCCGAAGTCTCGTCTGACTTGGGGAATCGAGCTGCCCTTCGATAACAATTTCGTAACCTATGTTTGGTTTGATGCCCTAACCAATTATTATTCGGCGGTGGCGGATAAAAATCTCTGGCCAGCCGATGTGCACGTCATCGGTAAAGATATTTTATCACCTCCCCACGCAGTTTATTGGCCCTGCATGCTGAAGGCATTAAATATTGATCCACCTAAACAATTACTAGTGCACGGCTGGTGGACGGTCGACAGCAAGAAGGCCTCGAAGAGCGAAGGTAATGCTAATGATACTTTAAATCTAATCCAATCCCACGGTGCCGATGCTTTCCGCTATTATTTAAGTCGCGAGATGGTCGTCGGACAAGATGCCGACTTTTCGCACAAAACTTTTGGTGAACGTTACAAGGCCGACTTAGCTAATAATCTCGGAAACCTTGTGAACCGACTGCTTAACATGGTGGGAAGAAATTATGCCGGTAGCATTCCTGCACCGAGCGCCGATGAAGAA
>JBBAUU010000195.1:0-1890 GCA_040398065.1 Opitutales bacterium
GGTAGGATTTTTATCACCTCCCTCACTGATGTTATCCGCATCCGTACTGGCGAGCGTGGTAATTCAGCAATCTAAGCGACTGCGACATTACCTCCAAAAGGGCGACTTCGGTCGCCCTTTTTTGTTTTTGCATGAAATGGCCACGAGCTATGCCTTGCGCTGGCACACCGTCCCCGACTAAATTGATTTCATGTCCACCCCTGCATTCGAGCAGCGCATTCTCCTCTTGGTCGCTCTCTGTATCGGCCTGGTGGGATGTGGTGAAAAGGAAACAACCGTCGTCAAAAAAGCCCGCGAGGGAGTTTTGTTGATTAACAATTCAGCCGAACCCTCGGCACTCGATCCACAGGAAATCACGGGCATGCTAGAATCACGCATCGCCTACTCTCTTTTTGAAGGGTTGGTGAATTTTGACCCCAAAGACTCACACACTATTCCAGGCGTAGCTGAAAGCTGGTCCTGCTCGGCCGATGGAAGAGTTTGGACATTCAAATTGAGAAACAATGCCCGCTGGTCCAACGGCGACCCCGTAGTGGCAGCCGATTTCCTTTTTAGTTTCCAACGAATTCTGATGCCTACCTTCGGTGCGGAATACGCTTCCATGCTCCACTGCGTCAAAGGCGCTAAAGATTTCAACACAGGAAAAATCAAAGACTTCAAGGAGGTCGGATTCAAATCGCCTGATCCTCATACGCTCATTGCTGAATTAGAAAATCCTGTGCCCTACTTCCTCCAACTGGTTTGTCACAACAGCTGGTTGCCGGTGCATCCTCCCACGATTTTAAAATTCGGAAAAATCGATGAGATGCACACACCGTGGACGCGACCCGGTAGCCTCGTCGGCAACGGCGCATTCAAATTAGATAGCTGGGAAGTCGCCCGCCAAATCGTCGTTAAGAAAAACCCGTATTACTGGGACGCAGCCCAAGTCTCTCTCAACGCCGTTGAGTTCAAAGCGATCTCGGATCTATTCGCCGAAGAACGTGCCTATCAAGGCGGCGAATTGCATATCACGGGCTCAGTTCCACCTTACAAAATTGTTCAACTGGTCGCCGACAAAGCTCCGCATTTACGTCTCGATGCTTTTCTTTCGGTTTCATTCATCCGGATTAACACGGTGGTAAAAAATAATGAGGCCGTACAAAAAGCACTTTCCGATAAGCGGGTGCGACGTGCCTTGGGCATGGTGATCAATCGCCAACAAATTGCCGACCGAGTTTTGCGATCAGGCGAATCACCCGCCTACTACTACACCCCCACCGGAACAGGAGGATTTACATCACCAGCCCAATGGAAAGAAGACGTTGCTGAAGCCAAAAAACTCATGGCGGAAGCGGGCTATCCCGATGGGAAAAATTTCCCCAAATTAGAATATTTATTTAACACGTCAGAAACTTCCCTGCTCGCCGCTCAAGCCTACCAAGAAATGTGGCGTCAAAGTTTAGGGATTGAAGTGGAATTAAAAAATCTAGATTGGAAAGTTTATCTCAGCTCACTGCACTCGGGTGATTATCAACTGGCCCGTTCGGCTTGGAGTGGTGATTACAACGACCCGAACACATTCCTAGAAATGTTTATTAGTGGTAATGAATTAAATCAAACCGGGTGGAGTGATTCCCTCTACGATGAATTCATTAAGTCGGCCGCGGTAGAACAAAATCCGGCTAAACGCCTTGAATTATTTGGTAAAGCAGAGGCACGTTTAATCGAGTGCGCACCGATTATTCCCGTCGTTTTTAATAAAAATAAGTTTTTAATTCGTCCCGAAGTTCAAGGCTGGTATCCGACTTTACTCGGCGAACATCCGCTTAAGTGGGTTAAACTAGTCCCTCTTAAAAAATGAAATTAATAAAAAAACAAGTGATATCTAAAGAAGCTTTGTTAGAATTA
>JBBAUU010000196.1:0-1855 GCA_040398065.1 Opitutales bacterium
CAGCTACCGTGCGGAGCTTCGGTAATTTAGCATCACGAACTTGGCTATTGGCATGCAATTGTAATGCCTGACCAATAAATATAACAGCAACTACGCCATAGAGATCGAAAGCGCCACCGAAGTTATCGGCATTGGCTTGTTTCGATGCGTCATCATGAAATCCGCCAGTCGAGGCCGCCGTAATCCGTTCAATGAATCGATCCACCAACGCACCGGTTTCATCTTTTTTAGACAGACCAAACGAAAATCTACAAACGGCTTTCGCGATATCGAAAGCTTGGACGTGGTCGTAGTGATCGTGCGTTATCGCCAGACGCTCATCGATTAACTTTCTGATTTCGGGGCTTAAGATTTCCCAGACGGGATTACGCTCACGAGTGGAGCCAAAAGCGAGAAGACCTAAACAGGCGAAGGCCATACCATTGTCAGAGCCTTGGGAGAGCTTCACCTGAGCGGTAATCGTCCGGGCTACTAATTCGGGGATGCTTTGGCGCTCGAATACGAGATCACCCGTGGCGCGAAAATACTCACCTAGAGCGAGGGCCACGTGGCCAGGCTCGTCAGCACGACTGGTTTCACCAGCCACGGGCTGGATAAACCCGTCCGGTGTAATCGAACTGAGGTTAATTTTCAGAAGAGCCCTAGTTTGATCTAGGCACTGACTTGAGAAATTCTGCATGCGGAATAGTCTGAATTGAGGACTAGCACCTGTGTGTCAATGCCACATCACAACAATCTGATGTATTTTGAACGACTAAAATTAATTCCGCACCCCGAAGTTTTAGCGGACTAATATTAAATATAATTCCTTCGGACCGTGGGCACCGAGAACCAGGATACGCTCAATATCACCCGTACGACTCGGCCCAGTGATAAATGATAACATACTTGGCATTTTACCCTTAAATTGGACATTAATTTGCTCAAAACATGCAGCTAAATCGGGTACGACTTGATCGGCTTTCGCAATAACCACGTGGACGGGAGGCAAAATGGATAATCCGCGGCCACCCGATGTCTCACTCGAGACCAGAATTGCTCCGAATTGAGCTACAATGGACACACAAGACGTCAGTCCGACATCGGAAGCCTCAAGTTTGTCTTTAGAGAATGAGTCCTCTACCGCCCAAGCATTGCCATCGATTGCCAGAGCTACCGGTGTCACGAGTTCATTCTTATGATAGGCGATATTCTTCCAGTTTTTCTTTTGTGCTAAATCTTTCACCAAGGATATCGCCTCATTTAAATTTTCAACAGGCTGGAATTGTGCCTTCAACTTGGCTAAATTATCAGAGAGGAGCGCCATCGTTTCAGCTTGAGTATCACCGACTTCGGGCAACCAAGCTTTGCCCGTAACCTTAGCGGATTTACCCTTCAAATGTGGCTTCGGCGAAGGTGTTTTTAGCGCCTCGCGGATACGTCCCATGATTTCTTTACGAGCATCAGACATTTTTAGAATCCTTCCATACTTCTCTAAATGATTTTTGAGGAATCGCCGGTAAGTCACGCGACTTGAGCCACGTCCCTAAATAAGGAACAGGCAGATATTTTAATAATCCGAAAGTTTTTCTAAAAAGTTTTCCACCTAAAGAAAACAGCGCTGGGCGTTGAATCACAAAATTAAATGTACCGTGGAAAACACGATCGAATAAATTCGGTACTACCTTCGCCGCATTGCGTCGATTTTGTAATAAGTGATGATGCAAATCGATGCGCACCGGACAGGCATCGGTACACGCACCACATAATGACGAGGCGCCTGAAAGGTGATTCCAATCCTTGAGACCACGTAAATGTGGAGTAATGACTGAACCAATCGGTCCTTGGTAAGTGGTGCCGTAAGCGTGACCGCCAA
>JBBAUU010000197.1:0-1825 GCA_040398065.1 Opitutales bacterium
GCTTTACCAACATCACCAACAATCACTCGTCGTTTACGAAGCTTTCAACCCCATGGTTGCGATTGATTTCATGGTCAATAACCCTGGAATCGGAATCGTCGTATTAGGTGCGGTATTCCTCGCTGTGACGGGTGCCGAAGCACTGTATGCCGACATGGGACACTTCGGACAAAAACCCATTCGCACGGGCTGGTACTTCATTGTCTTCCCTGCCCTCATTTTAAATTACCTCGGACAAGGTGCCTGGGCCATCGCTAACCAATCACAAATTGTCACCGGCGCCTATAATCCATTTTATAACATGGCCCCGTCTTGGTCACAAATTCCTCTCGTTGTAATCGCAACCATGGCTGCAATCGTCGCCTCGCAAGCTCTCATCGCTGGTGCATTCTCTACCACGGTCCAAGCTATCCAATTAAACTTCTTACCCCGGATGCGTATTTCTTATACCTCGGATCAAGAGTCGGGACAAATCTATATGCCAGTCGTAAACTGGCTGCTCCTAATCGGCTCTGTTTTCCTGGTGCTTCAATATAAATCATCAGAAAACCTAGCGAGTGCTTACGGTATCTCCGTCTGCGGCACGATGCTCATCACCACGATTTTATACGCTCAATATCTACATAAAATTAAAAAATTTCCACTCGCTACGTCTTACGTAATCGTCGCTCCGATTTTAATAGTGGAGTTTTATTTATCGCCGGAAACGCCACTAAGATTTTCGAGAACGGCTGGCTCCCTCTTGTTGTTGGATTCGTGCTCTATTATATCATGTCAGTCTGGAACAAAGGTCGGATCGCCATGCGCAGTAAACTCGCGGAAGCTGAGAAAAATGATGATTTTAAATTCTTCATCGAAAGCGTGGAGGAGCGTTTTAAAGCCGGAAAATTGAGTCGAGTTAAAGGCACCGCAGTCTACCTCTCAGGCGGAAATAACTCCGTCCCCATGGCCCTCGCCCACAACCTTAAGCATAACAAAGTTCTCCACGATCACATTATTGTCGTTACCCTGACCGTAGATGATACTCGCGCCTTTGTTAAAAATGAAGAGCGCGTCACCATCACGACCCACGGCCACGGCTTCGTCATAGTGGGCAATCGCAACGAGTTTCCTCCCGTCATGAGAATCACTGGGAGATTCGGATTCCGTGAAAAACAAGATATCTACCCGATTCTAGACGCTGCCTACGAAGAGCTTAAAATTAATCCTAATCCGATGGAAGTTACTTATTTCCTCAGTCGCGAAACTATCGTGCGCGCCGAAAGAAATATTTCTCTCAACACAGTCCAAGAGAAATTATTCGAAGTACTTAATCGCAACGCACTCTCCGCCACCGCTTACTTCAACCTCCCTCCTGGTCGAGTCGTTGAACTAGGTATGCAGGTTGAACTGTAAGATTACTTCTTCGACGCTTTGCTCTTCGCAATCAAATCGTAGAAGTGATCAAATAACACGTCCGCATCGTTCGGACCCGGCCCCGCCTCTGGGTGATATTGCACTGAAAACACTGGCTTATCTTTTAGGCGTAATCCCGAAACGGTTCCGTCATTCAAATTCACTTCAGTCACAATCGCCCCACAACGCTCGAGTTCTTCTGGCTTAGAGGCGAAGCCGTGATTCTGTGCGGTGATTGAAACACGTCCTTCTTCGGTATTCTTCACGGGCTGATTCCCCCCACGATGCCCAAACTTTAATTTGTAAGTGGAGGCACCAATAGCATGCGTGATGATTTGATGTCCGAGACAAATTCCAAAAATGGGATATGACTTAATTAAATCCGAAACCGCTTCATGAGCATATTTTAAGGCCGCTGGATCGCCGGGAC
>JBBAUU010000198.1:0-1797 GCA_040398065.1 Opitutales bacterium
TCCTTCCTCCCTTTTTTCGGTAATGCGGCTGAACGCCTTGATGTGGGTGAGCGATTACCTGATGTGACCTGCAATGATCAAGACGGCAAGCCGGTGAACGTCGCTCAATTCGGTGCCCAGGGTTACCTACTCGTTTATTTCTATCCGAAGGCCAACACTCCCGGTTGCACCAAACAAGGCTGTTCCCTGCGCGATAACTGGCAGGGCTTAACCACACTCGGAGTAAAAGTCTTAGGTGTAAGCACTGACAAAGAAGAGTCGCAAAAAGAATTCAAGAAATCACAAAACTTCCCCTTCTCTTTATTAGCAGATAAAGATCAAAAGGTTGCTCAAGCTTTCCAAGTTCCTGTTCGTTTCGGTTTTGCGAGTCGCTCAGCCTTTCTCTTTAAAGACGGCGTTTGTATCATGGCTGACTACGACGGGCACACGGGCGACCAAGCTCAGCAAGTGATTAACTTCCTCAGCGGAAAAAAATAAGCCCGCCGAACGAGATCAGTGTCCCTTAATCGGGAAGAGATCTGTCACGCTATTATTGCCGTGAATGCGGCGAATCGCATCGGCCAATAAGGGCGCGATGGATAAGACCGTGATCGGTAATCCGCGAGTATCAATCGGCACAGAATTAGTGGTGATGACTTCATCAATCACCCCTTTCTTGAAACGCTCATAGGCGATTTCTTGAATCATGCAGTGTGAAACCATCGCACGCACTGTGCGCGCACCGTTCTTCTTAATTAATTCAGCAGCGGCCACTAAGGTGCCAGCGGTTTCCGTCATGTCGTCGACTAAGATAACATCTTTGCCGTCTACATCGCCCACTAAACTCGTCGCGGTCACAGTGGTTGCACTCGTGCGACGTTTAGCGACGAAGCCATAAGGAAGGTTAAGCATATCCGCTACAGCAGAAGCATACTTCAGGCCACCGACGTCAGGAGAAAATACGGTCGCATCTTTCAACCAGGGTTTATTTTTAATATAGGCGTAGAAGACCGGCGACGCATAGAGATGATCGACCGGAATATCGAAGAAGCCTTGGATTTGTTGCGCGTGTAAATCAACGGTGAGAATACGATTCGCTCCCGCTGCGGTTAAAAGATTCGCCACGAGTTTTGCAGTGATGGGAACGCGGGGTTTGTCTTTGCGATCTTGGCGAGCGTATCCGTAGAAAGGAATAACAGCGGTGATCCGTGCAGCGGAAGCGCGACGGAGCGCATCAATCATGATTAACAACTCCATGATACGGTCGTTGGCAGGCACACAAGTAGGTTGCACCACGAACACATCGCAGCCGCGAATATTTTCATTTATCTGCACCGAAGTTTCACCATCTGGAAAACAGTTCACCGTCGCTGAACCCAGAGGCTCACCGAGATGCTCGCAAATTTCTTTAGCGAGTGCAGGGTTGGCGTTCCCTGTAAAAATTTTGATAGCTGGCTGACTCATGAATTTGGACGACGAACAGAGTCCAATGATGAGGCAAGCGAATCAACCTTTTTGAATAAATCGGGTAATTTTCTAGATAAAACCACCAAACGACGCTCCAAACCAATGGGGATGGCAGGCGTTCCATTATAAAATTCGTTCGTCGCCACATCTTGGAAGAGGCCCGTCTGCGCGCCTAATTGCACGCGATCGCCCAAGGTTAAATGTCCAGCGACACCCGCTTGGCCACCGAGCACACAGTAATCACCGAGCGTGGAACTTCCGGCGATACCGACCTGCGCGGCGATGAGACATTGTTTTCCAATGCGTACATTGTGCGCAATTTGCACGAGGTTATCAATTTTGGTACCGCGG
>JBBAUU010000199.1:0-1796 GCA_040398065.1 Opitutales bacterium
TATTACCGCGTATTGCCGACTATCCTTAGCCGGTCTTTAAGATTTCACCTCGGTGGAGAGCAATCGCTCATCCAAGATGCCTCCTGGAATAATTGGTTAAAAGACTTCGAGAATTTTATCAATAAGTTGGCCACGTCCAAGCCTACCCAAAATCGCTCCACCGAAATAATCATCCCGCTTTATTCACTCTGTGCCCGTTTTGAGGTCTTATTAGAATTATTTCTTGAAGAGGCCTTGGAAAAAGCTCCACCCCCGCCGATTACTGACGATGAAGATAAAAAAGATATTAACGAAGCCCACGAAGAAAATATTCGCCGGGGTATTTGGAATCGCATGCTCGTTTCCATGGAAGAAAGAATAAGATTATTGGGCCGTAGTCACCCGACACTTTCGTTACAGATTGCCAGCACGGTTACGGTTTTAGAATCCTGCCGTGTGCGTTTAGAATTAAGCTATCCTAGAATTTCCGCCTTGGAAAACTTTCTCCTCCAAACGGTGCGGATTTTTTCTAACCGTCCGCCGTCATCTTCATCGTAGTTCATGACGACTCCTCATTATTCTCCTTCGAGTGAAGATGAAGAGGATAAGCGTCTGATGGCACTTGTGGCGCAAGGTGATGACCACGCCTTACGTTTGTTGGTCGACCGCCATCACCCCCGCTTGGTGGGTTATTTGAAATCGGAAGTCGGTTCACAAACCACAGCCGAGGAACTTGCTATGGAGGTTTTTATTCGGCTCCATCGAGCGGCCTCACGTTGGCGTCCCGAGGCCAAATTATCCACCTACTTAATCCACATCGCTCATAACTTGGTCCTGAATGAATGGCGCCGCAAGAGTCGCAAGCCGACCAGCACCCTGGATTCAACGCCTGAACCTGGAGATCAAAGTCACGAATCCGCCCGCCACGTTGTCGAGCTGGAGGAGTCTTTTGACCGTGCCGTCAGCCAACTCCCTTTAGAACATCGCACGGCCATTATCCTGCTCGTCCAGCAGGACATGCCCTACGAGGAGATTGCCATCGCCATGAAAGCCCCCGTTTCCTCGGTTAAAACATGGATTCATCGGGCCCGTACTCGCCTCCGCGAACTTTTAAAAGATCATTATGAAAACCAATAAAATTTGCAACCCGCCGACATTTTCGGGGTTTATCTTACTGTAAAGCCATGAGCCAACACTCACCATCTAATCTCGAAGCCGACTTGGCGACCCACCTGGGTCGTTCTCGCTCCGTGACGGTGTCCGGTTTTGCCGATCGTGTCGTTTTAGCCGTTCACGCTTACCGTCGCCGCCAAATTATTCGTTGGTCGTCTTTCGCCACTTCCATGGCCGCCTGTTTGGTTGCTAGTTTGGTTTATTTCAGCGGACCTTCCGAAGAATCTCTGATTCAGCAAACTCAATTCTTGGTTCGTAGCGATGAAGCTTCCGAGTTGAGTGCACTCTTAGGTATGGCTGATGATTTGGCTATGCTGACTCCGGTCGTTGATAAAAATTCCTTAGTCGTCGACGTGCTCAACAAATCGGAAATCTAAAAGCATGCGTTATTTTATATTTATTATTTTATTAGCCGCTGTGCCCTGTGGCGCGGTTGACGAAAAACCGAAATCACCCGCGGATGCGTCGCGCTCTAATTCTGCGAACGAGCCTTCCGCTGAAGAGGTTCAGACATTGCGTAAAATTTTAGAATTACCACCCGAACGTTTAGCTAAAATGCGATCCGCCATGGAGCGTATCGAAAGAATGTCACCCGAGGAACGTAAGGATTTTGCAGCGACTCTTGCTAAGTTAGAGAATGCTAG
>JBBAUU010000200.1:0-1780 GCA_040398065.1 Opitutales bacterium
CCTTGGTGGAACTACGTGCCCGCTTTGATGAACTGAATAACATCGAATGGTCGCGTCAGTTACAAGAAGCGGGTGCGCATGTGGTTTACGGGCTCGCAGGACTCAAGACGCACTGCAAAGCGTGTCTGATTATTCGTCAGGAAAAAACCGGCCTTAAACGTTATGTGCACTTGGGTACGGGAAATTATAATCCTAAGACAGCCCGACTTTACACCGACTTTTCGCTCTTCACATCTGACGAAGAAATTACTTCCGAAGTAGGTTTATTATTTAATGTATTAACGGGAAATCTCGCTAAACCCAAATTCAAACACCTCCTTATTGCGCCCTTCCACTTGCATCGCGGAATTCTCGATTTAATTAAATCAGAAATTACTGCCGCTAAAGCAGGTCGACCCGCTAAAATTTTCGCGAAGGTAAATAGCCTCGTGGACCCTGAAGTGATCAGGGCACTTTACGAAGCCTCGAATGCCGGAGTTTCTATTCACCTCATCGTTCGAGGAATTTGTTGTCTGATTCCGGGTGTTGCTGGTAAGAGCGAAAACATCAAGGTTTTCAGTGTCTTAGGACGCTTTTTAGAGCATAGCCGACTTTTCCGTTTTGAGAATTCGAGCGGGGAGCCGATTATTTTAATGGGTAGTGCTGACTGGATGCCGCGTAATTTTATGCGTCGAGTCGAGTGCGTATTCCCGATTAAAAATAAAGCACTGCGTTCACGTATCGAAAAAGAAGTTTTAAAAGTTTACAGTGAGAAGCTCGGCGATGTTAAGCAGCTCAACTCAGAAGGTCAGTATCTGCCCTGCTCACCGAAAGGACGCAGTGATACACAGGTTCAGGCCACCTTCTTAGACTTAGCTAAAAAACACTTAGCCGATAATGTTAGCGCTGCAAAGAAGACCCCAGGCAAATCCGCTCGACGGCTCCGTTAAAGCCTTCTTTGTCTCCTAGGATATCTACTTCCATTCGAACATACATGAGTGGGAGTGAGGGACGGAAACGGGACTGCAGGCGTACCGCATCTTTCTCAGTGGTAACGATCACTTCGGCTTTCGCTTGGATGGCAGACTCTAAAACTTCGTCTAAGTCTTCATCATTAAAAGCGTGGTGATCGAGGAATCGACGGTTGGAAACGATTTTGGCACCTTGGGCTAAGAGAGTTTCCTCAAATCTTTCAGGAGTCGCGATACCTGAGAAGGACGCAATGCGTTTTCCAGCTAAGAAACTCAGGGGTAAGTGTTGAGTGCCATCTATTTCAATGAGCTCTTTGGCATCGTGAGCACAGGAAATAATTTCCACCTTGGGATTATGCTTACGAATCAACGCCACTAATTCAGGATCCGGCGCGCCCGTTGATTTCGTAAGAAAAATATAAGAGGCCCGACTTAAATTTTTAACCGGCTCACGCAGAATACCTCGCGGTAAGAGGCAACGATTGCCAAACGGGTCCCGACTATCGACCAGCAGTAAATTGATCTGTCCACGTAATGGGAGGTACTGCAGACCATCGTCTAATAAAATCGTATCGACGCCGAATTGACGCAGCGCAAATCGCCCGCCCTCGACGCGATTGCGATCCACGATAACCACGACTCCGTACTTAACTAAGTTAGTCGCCAACATGAAAGGCTCGTCCCCTGCTTCATCGGGACCCGCTAAAACAGTCTTACCGTCGGACACAGTCAGCGGATCGGGACGACGGCCCTGAGTAAGCCAGCGCCAAAATCTCTTCAACATCGAGTCGCTTGCACCTTTATAACCACGGGATAAAATGGCGACTTTG
>JBBAUU010000201.1:0-1730 GCA_040398065.1 Opitutales bacterium
GAACCCCAAACCCTGCTCTTCGGATCCTAATTTCTAAATAAAAAAATATGTCACAACTTGATCTCGTCGTTATTGGCTCTGGCCCCGGAGGCTACGTCGCCGCAATTAAAGCCGCGCAACTCGGATTGAAAGTCGCGCTCGTCGAAAAAGACACCGTGCTAGGCGGCACCTGCCTTAACGTTGGCTGTATTCCCTCTAAAGCTCTCCTGCATTCTACCGAAGTATATCAACACGTCGTCCACGGCAAAAAACACGGTATCGTCGGTGGCGAGAAAGTAACTTTTGATGTAGCAGCTATGATGGCCAACAAAGATAAGGTCGTCGGACAACTCAACAAAGGTGTAGAATTTTTAGTGAGCAAACGCGGCGTAGAAATTGTTCGCGGACTCGGTCGCCTCGGAAAAGCGGGCGAAGTTTTAGTACGCAGCACCTCGGGCGAACGTATTCTTGAAACCAAGAATATCATCATCGCAACGGGATCTTCCTCAGTCGAACTTCCCTTCATGAAATTTGACGGAGAGACTGTCATTTCATCTGACCATGGTATCGCTTTAAAATCAGTTCCCGCCAACATGGTCGTGGTGGGTGCTGGTGCAATCGGACTCGAACTTGGATCTGTCTGGGCTCGCCTGGGTTCACAAGTGACCGTCGTTGAAATGCTCTCCACTATTGGCGGACCGTCATACGACAGCGATGTTGCGAAGGTCGCTCAAGCTGCTTTTGAAAAACAAGGTATCAAATTTGAACTCGGTGCTAAAGTGACCGGCGTGAAGAAAACCGCGGCTGGCTTTGCTCTAACCGCTGAACGCGAAGGCAAAGTTTTAGAATTCCCTGCCGATAAAATCCTTGTCGCAGTTGGACGTAAGCCCAACACCGTCGGCCTGGGTGCCCAAGAAGCCGGACTCAAACTCGATGAAAGAAATCGCATCGTGATTGATGATCATTATCGCACGAACCTTCCTGGTGTTTATGCAATTGGTGATGTCGTCGTTGGACCGATGCTTGCGCACAAAGCGGAAGAAGAAGGTGTCGCTGCTGCCGAAATTATTGCCGGTAAAGCGGGTCACGTAAATTACAACGTCATCCCAGGTGTCATTTATACCGATCCTGAAGTAGCTTGTGTCGGTATGATTGAATCCGAAGCCAAAGCTAAAAACATCGAAGTGAAGATTGGAAAATTCCAACTCGCGGGTAATGGTCGCGCGATCGCTTCCGACGCAACGACCGGATTTGTAAAAGTCATTGCCGATGCGAAGACCGATAAACTTTTAGGTGTACAAATTGTCGCTCGTGGCGCTTCCGAAATGATTGCGTCTGCTTGTGCTCACATGGAGTACGGTGGCAGCGCTGAAGACGTGGCACGCACCTGCTTTGCTCACCCAACTATCAGCGAGTCCTTCAAGGAGGCAGCGATGGCGGTCAACAAGGTGAGCATCCACTCGCTCTAAGTCGGACCGACCGTCACCCATTAAAATTGAGGGGCTAGGCTTACCACGGCACACGAGAAATCAGACTGCCGTTGCTTCCTTCCGGACCTGGCGGGGTTCGCCCGCTCCCGTTGCATGGGGCCTAGCTTACCTTTAAGTGTGGTAAATCTCTTAACGCTTTTCAATCTCCAACTTACCCCCTAATCCTTGCATCCTAAATGGCCGAAATCCCAAAGTCCTATGAACCTCAAGGAGTTGAGCAAAACTGGTACGATCGCTGGGTTGCCGCAGGATGCTTTGCTG
>JBBAUU010000202.1:0-1701 GCA_040398065.1 Opitutales bacterium
AAGCTAGCGGGATCAACCTTAACGCCATTAACAGCCAGGTGATCTTTCAAGCGGCCGTAGGCTTCGGAAAGTCCGGAGCTTGATTTAATCGACTCGGTGATTTCGCCGTTATTTTTCTTAGTTCCGAGACGGTATGAAATATTGGCAGCGTGAACGAGGTTCGTTGAAATATGGCACTCGTGTAATGGTGCATGGATGTCGGAATTGGAACCAGCGCGAATACATTCAATCCAGTTCGCGTGGTGACTTGAGGCTCCGCCAGACATGTCGACTTGGCTAGCCTCTTTACCGTAGGATTTAATGACCGCACCTGATGCGTCATAAGCTTTAGCGGAGTGGTAGTCGGGAACGATGATGGTAGCATTTTCGCATTCAATGACGATGCCGATAGTCGCTTTGCTAAATTTATGGATCTTGTCCATAGGGCCATCCATGGTTCCGTTCGAGGTGAGGCCGCGCACTTCGGCGATTAAAGGTGCCGCTGCGTAATTATAAATCGCTAAGAAGGTATTCGGTGTTTCGCCACAGTCACTGTAGGATAAGCGTCCACCGATGGACATTACTTCAGGCGCTACTTCGTGCGTATTCAGGAACCAGCGTGCGATATCGATTTCATGGATTGCTTGATTGCACATGTCGCCACCGCCGTAGTTCCAGAACCAATGCCAATCGTAGTGTACAGGTCCGAAACTTTTAGTTTCGTTAACGGGGTCGATTTGATGTCCGCGAATAGATTCTTGAATGTCGGCTGGTCCGTTCCACAAATCGTAATCAATATTGCTGGGCAATTGAGTCTTTTTAGCGGGGCCAATAGATTTACGACGTTTGTAACAAATTCCACGAGCAACTTTTACTTTTCCATACACGCCAGCATGAACATCTTTGACCGCGGCACGAATACCCGCACCCGATCGGCTCTGGGTACCAGCCTGAATGACTAATTTATTAAAATAATTTCCTGCGGCAACCAGTTGCTGTCCTTCAAAAATATTATGGGAAAGAGGTTTTTCTATGAAGAGGTGTTTGCCGGCCTGTAGTGTCCAGATACCTTGAATCGCGTGTTGATGATTAGGTGTAGCGTTGGAGACGGCATCGATATTTTTATCTTCCAGCATCTTGCGAATGTCGGTGTAACCTACAGCACCCGGACATTCTAAGAGACCTTTGGCGAGGATATCAGAATCGACGTCGCATAAGGCAACAATGCGCACGCCTGGAACTTTTTTAATTTCTTTAATGTGTTCGAGGCCACGACTGCGAAAACCGACAACGGCCACGCGTATTTCGCTATTGGCGCCCGTAGATTGGGCGAAGCTTCGAGCACTTAATCCTGCCACGGTTGCAGCCAGAGCAGTATTCTTAATGAATGAACGACGATTGAGGGGTGACATAAAATAGGGTGAGTTTGAGAATAGTGAGATTGTTAGACAGTCGAGAAAGTTCCATTAAAAGTGAATAAAATCTCAGGCTAGAGGTCTCATTTAATCTAGTATTCTCTTTAATGATGCCTTTTGAGGGGAAAAGTGTGGCGGCCTATTTTTGGTAAATTTCCAGCACCCTGGTTGGTGGTCAGAAAATACCCCCACGGCCTGTAAAAAAGCATGCATAATCGACGGGCCGACAAACTTCATCCCGCGACGTTTGAGATCTTTGGATAGTTTTAAGGCTAATGGGGAAGTGGAGGATTTTAATCGATGGCGT
>JBBAUU010000203.1:0-1678 GCA_040398065.1 Opitutales bacterium
AAACCGACTTTGGACAAGCTCCAGATAATCCATTTAGTAGGATCAAACTGCCAATCTTTAACGCCATTACGGTAGTCGTGTTGGAATTCGTGGTGATAGTTATGGTAGCCTTCACCGAAGGTTAATAATGCTACCCAACCACTATCGCGCGCACTGTGGTCGCGAGAATAAGGCTGACGACCAAACATGTGACAGAGTGAGTTAATGCAGAACGTGCCTTGTTGAACAATCACGGTGCGGAGCAGTCCGGCGATTAAGAAGCAACCCAGCGCGGTCATTGCAGGATTACTAAAGCCCATCGCCCAACCGTAGGCGTAGCCCAAGATTGAAGGCAGAACGAACCCGATGAAGACGGCAATCCACTGCACGTAGCGGTGTTGCCACATAACTAAAGGATCGGCTTCCAGGTCCTTAACATTGGTAACGGGTGGCTTTGGTTTTAAGCGGAAGAGTAACCAGCCAATGTGGGCGTAGAAGAAACCCTTGGAGATATCGTAAGGATCTTCGTCTTCATCGACGTGCTTATGGTGGACGCGGTGATCGGCGCTCCAATCGTGGGCGGAATTTTCAAAGGAAGCGGCACCGAAAAGGAGCACAAAGAGCTTCACTGGCCACTTGGCCTTAAAGGAAATGTGTGAGAATAAGCGGTGATACCCGAGGGTGATACCAAAGCCTGTCGCGTAGTAGTAAAATACGAATAAAGCCCAGATAAAGCCCCAGCCGTGAACCTTATTGGCGGCGTCGACCGGTAAGTTGTACTGGGTCCATAGGAACCAAGGTACAACCGTGAGCGAGAGGAGCGCGGTGGTTATCAAGAAGATGGAAGTTACCCATTCGATGCGGTAAATTGGAAAGTTTTTAAACTTCATATATTTTCGGACTATGTGAGGTTTTTCCCTAAATGCGAGAGGAATTGACTGATTTATAGAGCCTTAAATTAAAGCCTAAATGGGCTAAAATTAGAAAATTAGGTGATAAAAAGTGTGATTTTTGTCTAAAGCAAAATTATGCGCGACGACGACCGAGAGAATTTTTCACAGCAATCACGCGAACGGGTTCACGTGTTTTAATCCAAACATTATTTTCTTTTAGAAGCTTAGTGGGCAAACTTTGGCAAGCGTCACCGAAACTTGCGACAGGTAAGCGCTGACCTTTGGGCGTATCATTAAATACTTTTGATACTTCAGAAATTTTTTGTGCAGCTTCGCGCGGATCGTCATCTTCTAAAATTTGCACGACCCAGCCCACTAGGTCTTTAGGCAAACCACCTTCGGGTTCACTGATTAAAACCAGGTGTTGTTTCTTCGCAGGCTTTTCACGCTCGACCGCTTCTTCGGCGACGACCTCGCGGATTTGGTTTAAAATTTCCGCCGCCAAGCGGACATCGATGCCGTTTTCCTTGAGCACCTTTTGGACGATTTCTATATCTACTTTGGCCATACGATGAGAAAATCCATCGCTAGACATTTGGAAAGCCGGAGTTATTCGCAAATTACCTTAGAGGTAATTTGAGGGGACAATGGGCGATACAAAATACTTTATGTCACCGTACCAACGTGCCCACTTACCCCCTGAATTTCCCCTTTCTCTCGCCTTCCCCTTGTCACCGTGCCAACGTGCCAACTTATCCCCTGATAACCCGTGTCACCTGACAACAAAGTCTTTGGTAAAGAATGGG
>JBBAUU010000204.1:0-1643 GCA_040398065.1 Opitutales bacterium
CACTGACGCGTTGACGGAGAGTAAACGCGCTCAATGAGCTGATGAACAGGGTGGATTCGATTTTGTGGCGGGTAGGTACGGATTGGTTAGGCATGAGTGGAAAGTCAGATCGGGCTATCAAGAAATGAATGGCCCTACATAAAGGGGGCTCCCCTTCTCGCAAAAACTGCGAGGGCGAAAATTTCGCCAGTTTTGTTAGAATTTTGCCAAAAACAGGACATCCCGTAGACGGGTAATGATTTTTTGAGACTGAATAATCCCTGGGTAAACGGGGATGGTGACTGAACTCCTTAATTAATAAGGGAAATATTACTATAACACTCTACTAGAAAAAAGCAAGGAAAATTTTCCGCAGCTGTCAGTTACTTTGTCATAGGAAACAAAATTTAAGCTACGCTTAAACTGTCTGAAAACTGTCTGAGAAAATTATTTAGCGCCTCGGGAAACGAAATAAGATTCCAGGGTGTCGCGGATGGCTTTTTCGATTTCGGCGTCCTTTTGTTTAACTTGGGCGTCGATTTCTGGGTCCCCGACTTGGGATCCGCGGCGGAAAATCTTATCTCCTCCGATATTAAGTTTTTGAGCATAGTAAGTAACGTAGCGAACTTGGAATTTATAGCCCGAGGGGTAATTCTCCAATTTCAAGGTTACTCGTTCTACGGGGTAATCGGAGCGGAGCTCCACTAAGGCGACGCGGATACCTTTGAGCGCTTCTGAGGATTCGCACTTAATGCGGCTATCCATGAATCGGGCGTCATCGAAACCCGCTTCCATGTCAAAATACACCCCCGAGCGAAGTCCGTTGAAGCCCGTGCCAGGGATGCCTGCGAAGAGCACGCCCATGGTGACGGTGGTGATGAGGAAGAAAACGACCCAGATGAAGACCGGAGACGTTTCTTTTTGGAGTTTAACGCGAGCCATGGACCCAACCTAGGGCCTACCCCCTCCCCCGCAACCCACAAAAAAACGGCGCCCAAATGGACGCCGTTGATGCACGAACTGGCTTTTAGGCTCAGTGGTCGTGGTGTTCGCCACCGGCAGCAGGCTTCGAATCCTCAGGAAGATCTGTAATCAGACATTCGGTGGTGAGGAGGAGGCCAGCTACTGAAGCGGCGTTGATGATTGCAGTACGAGTGACCTTAGTTGGGTCGACCACGCCACCAGCCACGAGATCTTGGTATTCACCGGTGGCTACGTTGTAACCGTTAGCACCTTTGTGTTTAAGAAGAACTTCTTGGACGATGTGTGAACCTTCAACACCGGCGTTAGCGCAGAGAGTACGGAGAGGTTCTTCGATCGCCTTGCGGACGATTTGAGCACCAATCTTTTCGTCGTCGCTGAGAGAGTTGATCACAGCGTCGATCGCCTTAACGGTACGGAGCAGAGCTACGCCACCACCAGGAACGATACCTTCTTCAACGGCCGCACGGGTTGCGTGCAGGGCGTCGTCGACGCGATCTTTCTTCTCCTTCAATTCAGCTTCGGTTGCAGCACCCACGTGGATGACGGCGACGCCACCCGCGAGTTTTGCGAGACGCTCTTGGAGTTTCTCTTTATCATAATCGGAAGAAGTCTCTTCGATTTGACGACGGATAAGTTTCACGCGGCCTTGGATGTCGGACGATTTTCCGGAGCCTTCGATG
>JBBAUU010000205.1:0-1641 GCA_040398065.1 Opitutales bacterium
CAACGTGATTGTCGGTCTCTACAAGGGATCCAAATCCGCTGCCGCTGCGAAGAAAAAAGGTTTCAAAGTCTATGAGACTGCTGAAGCTGTTCGTCGTGCCGACGTCATGCTCGTGGGTATTCCCGACATGAAACAAGCTGATGTTTGGGAAAAAGACATCGCTCCTAATTTAGGCAAAGGTGGTAAGACTGTTCTCTTCATCCACGGTCTCTCCATTCACTACAAACTCATCAAGCCTTCGAAGAATGTAGATATCGCGATGGTCGCTCCAAAAGGTCCTGGCCACGTGGTTCGCGCTCAGTACGTCGAAGGTAAAGGCGTTCCTGCACTTATCGCAGTTGAACAAGATATTTCAGGTAAAGCTACTAAGACCGCACTCGCTTGGGCGAAAGGAATTGGTTCAACCCGTGCTGGCGTTATCAAAACTAGCTTTAAAGAAGAAACCGAAACCGACTTGTTCGGCGAACAAGCCGTCCTTTGCGGTGGTGCTTCTGAACTCGTTAAAGTCGGCTACGAAACTCTGGTCAAAGCAGGTTACCAACCTGAGATGGCTTACTTCGAGTGCTTACACGAATTAAAGCTCATCGTCGACCTCATGGTTGAATCCGGTATCTCCGGCATGCGCTTCTCAATCTCCGAAACCGCTAAGTATGGTGACATCACCCGCGGTCCTCGCGTCATCAACAAAGCATCCCGCAAGGCGATGGAAGATATTCTCAAAGAAATCCAAGATGGTACTTTCACCAAGCAATGGGTGAAGGAATACAAGGGTGGCTTAAAGAATTACAATAAACTCCTTAAGCAGGGCGAAAACCATGGTATCGAAAAGACCGGACAACGTCTCCGTGCTCTCATGCCTTGGGTACAGAAGCGCAACATTCGTGGCGCTCAAGCCGAGTATACTACCAAGTAATATTGGAAAGTTTCCTTCTAAAGGGCCGACGTTGTCGGCCCTTTTTATTTTCCGATATTGTAGACCTTAAAATGTAAATGTTGCAGGGAGTCTAAAAAAGGGTGTTTTAGACATACCCCCCATGAGCTCCGACCCCATACACACGGACGGCTTTTTGGCTCGTTTAATGCGAGACCAATTAAAGCTGTCGATAAGCTGCGCCCTGTTTTTCGTAACCGCACTCGTTGCTCTTCCCCTACTTAATTACTATCAGCCCGAGTGGATGGCGCAACGCGTTGCCGGATTCACACTCACCTGGCTTATTCTCGGCGTGCTCTTCTTCCCCTTCGTTTGGATCATCTCATTTATCTTCATCAAAAAATCCATCGCTTTAGAAAATGCTGAAGCCGCCGCTGCGAAGGACAGCCAGAATAAATAAGTTATGTTCCTCGCCGAAATTTCACAAGTGGATCCATGGATTGCCGTTTGCTCACTCATCACCGTCGTCATCACGGTCGGCATGGGTTTCTGGTCCGCCGGTAAATCCAAGAACGCGGGCGACTTCTTTGTCGCTGGTCGCTCCGTCTCTGTCGGTTGGAATGCCTCAGCCATCTCAGGCGAATACCTTTCCGCCGCCTCCTTCATGGGCGTGGCTGGAATGGTCATGGCCACAGGTTATGATGCCCTTTGGTACCCCGTTTGTTACGCCTGTGGTTACTTATTTTTATTATTATTTATCGCCGGTCCCC
>JBBAUU010000206.1:0-1620 GCA_040398065.1 Opitutales bacterium
CCAACACAGTCAGGAACCGCCCAGGGAATCCATGGTCTTGGCAGATTCTACTTACCGTGAATGTAGCGAACGGAAACGGACAAACAGCGACCAATACAATCACGGTTGCATCTGGCACTGAGACTGTTTTGGATTATCGTGATGTCTCTGGAACTATCACCGGGAGTTGGTCTGCAAGTGTAGCCACGAATGTACTGTGGAACATTACAGAGACTGCATATTCTGTTTCTTCAGCCCCGACACAGTTTCCGCCTTATACGACATATGACGTATATGAGCAGGCAAAACCATCAGCAACTTGTACCGCTACTTTGACGCTTGCAGGAACCGGTACAACGGCAACAGGGACAGTTGGAGCAGGCGGTGGTGCGACAGCCACATATGACTTTACCGCTGGTCTTACTCAGCGATGTGAAGACACAGGCACGGCATCATCAAGCATCACTAATATCAAGGTCAACACTGTAACGCCTTACCAAGCGACACACAGCCATTCTTATGATCGGCAGACGGCTGGCAACTGGTCAACCACTGGAACATCTTATGCAACCGAGGCAACCGATGTAGTTCTAACATCGTCTGCTAGACTAGCCGCCAATGTTGGGTTAGCTGCAAGAATGAGAGCGTGGGAAGGTGCATATCCCGATAGTTTAACCGTTCGTGTAACAGGCTTTGATTACGAAACCACTGGATATCGTGACATCACTGGTACTGGTTCGATTGCCGGTACGGATGTTTTTTACAAGTATTCTTTTGTTTCAAACATAACGACATCGGGCGGTAGTAGTTCTTTGACTACGGCATTGAATGGTGTACCTACATACATCAGCGCAGCCATCACTACAGCAAGCCTAACTGCTAATGGAGACAGCAGCAGTGATACACGGGTTCTGTTCCGTGGCTGGAGATTCAACGGCTGGTCTATCGCTGAAACCAACAACCGTGCCATTTCTGGTACAGGTAACGATAGAACCTATACACCTTACGAAGGTATGAGCGGATACCGATACCTTGCCATCCAGATTAAAGCGCAAAGCGGCACCAATCAAGCCGGTTACATCGAACTAACCGATTACCACGGCAATACTAAAAGGTGGCAGGTTGTGGCTCCTACGACCGCATACAGCACCGTTACCCTAGACCTTTGCAGCCCTGACATTTGGAGCCTTGGAGCCTTACCGGCAACCGATGACAAAGACAACCCGTACCCTAGAAAAAACACGGCATCGAGCAGCTACGCAGGAAGCGAAAGCGTAGACTCGGCTTACTGGGGCGTGACATCATGCCAGCGGCTCAGGGTGTCAAGCGGATCTATTGACATCGGTACAACCACGCTGACGTACACCAACACCGATAGCACGTATGTACCGGACACCTTCACCTCTCAGTACGAGCGCATCACACCGGCCATCGTTGCGGAAGCGGAGACAACAACCTACTACTACGGTAGACGTTTCTGGCAACAAGATAGGGACGGACGAACCGAGGAAGAATCAGACGTTTGGTGGCAGATGACCGTAGGCGGTGCAACCGGAGTGACTTCATACAGCGTTGACCCGGTAACCATCAGCGAGCTGGTGGCACAGATAAACATCTCCGATAACAGCATTGTTCGGCATC
>JBBAUU010000207.1:0-1612 GCA_040398065.1 Opitutales bacterium
TGATGGTAAACCAGTGAGCCCGCCGCCGGCCGGACGATCATCGGTGGGTAAGGGAGCAAAAGAATTCAAAGATTGGCTGGGGGGTTATTTTGAACAGCACTGGTCGGTGAATCCGCATTGGTATGCCGACTTTAAACGTCTGCCCGATCACCCTATCAGCCGCGGTGTCGTGCCTTTCGGGGCGCAAGACGAATGGTATTTCAATATGCGTTTTAAGGACCGCATGGAAGGTGTGACGCCGATTCTCTCGGCAGTGGCTCCCGCTGCAACGATGTCGCGTGCCGATGGTCCGCATCAAGGCAATCCCGAGGTGCGAGCTAGTGTCGCGCGTGGGGATGCACAAGTTGTAGCCTGGGCGGTTCAGCGCGCGGATGGTGGTCGCGGCTTCGGTTTCACTGGCGGCCACTTCCATAAAAATTGGGGCATCGATGCGCAGCGCATGCTGGTGCTGAATGCGATTCTTTGGACGGCAAAAGCGGAGGTGCCGACTGGTGGCGTAATCACCAAATTTTCGGAGGACGCACTCAGGGCGAACCAAGACCCGAAGCCAGCTCGTAAATAATCTTTTTAGAAAATGACGATGGTCGTTTGACCTATGCACCAGGCTGGCAATTCTATGTCTATGTCTAAGCACATTGCAATTATCGGCGGAACGTCGGGTATCGGTCGGGCCACCATCGAACGACTTAAATCTCAAGGATACACTTTGCATGTTGCGTGTCGTTCGCCGGAGAAGTTAGCCGACCTCGGTATTTCGTCGCAGGCTTTCGACGCTGCTTCGCCCGGTTCGTTGGTATGGCCTGAAAAACTCGATGGCTTAGTTTATTTTCCAGGCACGATTCAGTTAAAACCTTTTCACCGTCTAACTGCGGAAGATTTTCAAAAAGATTTCCAAGTTAATTTATTGGGAGCTGTTGCGGCACTGCAGTCAGCGTTGCCTGCCCTCAAAGCTTCAGGAAACGCGTCCGTTGTTTTATTTTCAACGGTGGCCGTCGCTCAAGGTATGCCGATGCACGCAAGTATTGCTTCAGCTAAAGGCGCGATCGAGGGCTTAACCCGAAGTTTGGCTGCCGAGTGGGCGCCGGTGATTAGAGTGAACGCGATTGCGCCATCACTGACGGACACACCTTTAGCGTCTGCTTTACTTAATTCAGATTTAAAGAAAGAGGCCTCGGCCAAACGTCACCCCTTACAACGTATTGGTTCGCCAGAGGAGTTTTCTGAAATCGTAGAATTTCTTCTTTCGGATGCGGCACGTTTTATGAGTGGGCAAATTGTCCACGTCGACGGCGGCTTATCATCTTTAAAACTCTTCTAAAAAAACAGCCCAGAATGCTGGAGCACTCTGGGCTGATAAGAAGTTAAACTAAAACTAGATTAAAATCGAAGTGGGCGCTTCGAGGACTTGTTTTAGGGCTTGGAGGAATTGCGCACCATTAGCACCGTCGACCACGCGGTGATCACCCGATAGACCGATAATCATGCGCTGACCCATGACGATACGATCGGAAGCATCCACGACAGGCTTCTTGATAGTGGCACCGACGGATAAAATGGCGGCGTTCGGTGTATTAATGATGCCGAAGAATCCGGTTACTCCGTACATCCCGAG
>JBBAUU010000208.1:0-1608 GCA_040398065.1 Opitutales bacterium
ATCCAGTATATCTTCAGCACCGAGGTGAGGAAATCATGACTGAAGTCTATCTCTCACCCCGATCTTGTGGGTCTGATGTACCGACTTTAATCAAAAGCATCTTAGCTGAATACCCAACCGGCGAATGCTCTTCCTACGCTCTCGAAGCTCAATTAGATCGCATCTATTACGCTTCGCTTGCTGCGGGTAAGGATCGCGCCACCGCATTCAAAAATTGGTGGACCAAAGGTCGTGCAGCTATTCGCAAAGACCGCGCCATTTTAATTCCTGAACGCAAAGGTGGAGCCTACGCTTTACTCGAAGCTCCGAAGGATGTGGGTGAAGATCTTTTCGCTCAGTACGAAATGTCACCCATCTTCGAACGCAAAATTGCTATCCTCGAAGAACTCGCGGACAGCCCAACCAACGAAACACGTTCGGCTGCTAATGAAGCTAATTTAGCGAAGGTTTCTAGCGACCTCAGCAAGGCCTTAAAAGGTCTCACTGGTTCCCGTCGAAACACCCATTTACCTAAGATTTTATGCGCTATTTGGAATCGCGATAAGTTCTTCCGCACCGCGGTTGAAACCGTCGATACCCAAAGTCCAACGGCTTCGGAAATCATCGCTGAAAGCAGCGACTCCGACCTCGCTAACATCGCCTTACATATCCCTCACACGAGCGAAAAAATCCGTGCGTTGCTCGATTTAATTCGTGCACACAGTGGTGAACGCTGGGCCGATCGTGCTTTCGATTTACTCCGCAATCGTGATATCGGTGGAACCAAAACCGGTTCTGCTAAATTAGTTTCCGAATGCATCTCTTATCTCTGCGACGCGGAACTCGGCGATAAAGTGGCTAAACGTTTCAGCGAGTGGCTCGATTCACGCGACCTCCGCCCTCCTGTCATTATTTGGATCATCAAAAATCGTGAGTCCAAAAAATATGCAGAGATTGTTACCCCCTTGGTTAATCCTAACCTGCTCGCGGCCATCGTAAGCAGCATCGACGTCGAAGCGCTCGAGTCTAATTCAACAGCGCGTATTCCTCTCGTCACCGAGTTGATCAACGACAAAAATATTCTGTCCGATATCCTCATGCCGAATGGCAATAAAGTAGATATCGAAACCATCTTCGACCTCGTTCGCGTGATGTTACGCAATCAAGGTTTCGATGAAACCACCAAGAGCAAACTCAAGGCCCGCTTCCACAATATCGAACCAAGCGTCGAACAAATCTGGAAGAGCCAACAAGACGAAAACACCACCGAAGAAAGTACGCTCAAGGTTTCCAACGAAAGTAAATTAGCCCGCGAAGCTGAACTTACCGATATCGTTCAGGTCAAACTTCCCGCCACGAAAGAAGCGATTCAGATTGCGAAAGAGCACGGTGACTTACGCGAAAACTCTGAATACAAGATGGCTCGTCAAGACCACGATACCTTAACCGCCCGACGTGGTGAATTAGAAGCCATGCTCAAGAAGGCGGAAGTCATCGATTTTGCTACCGCTAAGACGGACAGGGTTGCTATCGGCACCAATGTTAAATTACATGGCGAATCCGATAAGAGCGAAGTCACCTACACCATTCTTGGTGCTTGGGATGGCGAACCAGAGCGCAACATTCTGG
>JBBAUU010000209.1:0-1598 GCA_040398065.1 Opitutales bacterium
CTCTAAAAATAATATTGGTCAACCTTTGGGGTG
This sequence comes from Opitutales bacterium, assembly GCA_040398065.1. Taxonomy (GTDB): domain Bacteria; phylum Verrucomicrobiota; class Verrucomicrobiia; order Opitutales; family UBA953; genus UBA953. The sequence continues at coordinate 34 of JBBAUU010000209.1, forward strand.
TAAGCAGAGAAAATTTCCGCTCATGTTATTCGTTTTTTGGACAGAATTTTTTCTAAAAATGAGTGAGGAATTTTTCGCCATTGGCTCTGAGTGAATTTCCTCTTGCGCTATGCGCATAAATGTCTATCAATCGTCATTAAGAGTTAACCGCAACGTGACTAACCGAACCGAAACCATCAGCGAAAGTCTCATCACCGTGTCCCTTCCTGTGAAGTTACACAATGAAGCAATCGCTTATCAGCAACGCACCGGCTTGTCTAATTTGAGCGAAGTGATCAGGCATGCATTAGAGAGTTGTCCTGAGAATCGTTTGAACGTTGAACCAACCAACTCCCGCCAAGTGTCTTTCCGAGTCCCCTCGGAGCTCCGCACTCGTATTACCCGTCAGGCTCGTCAGGCCCGGGTGAGTGTAGGGCGCATCGTCAGGGTAGCGCTTCAGTCGTTACCCTCTAACCCAACAACGAACATCACAACTATGGCCAAAAAGAAAAAAGCTGCTAAGAAATCAGTAGCTAAAAAAGCCAAATCCAAGAAGAAATAATTCTTCTCGGACTCTCCGTCGTTAAGGCGGATGGCACTGGTTTCATTACCAGCTAAAACAAGGACCCTCGTAAGGGGGTCCTTTTCTGTTGGCTTGAAAAGCGGCGAGAGGGAAGTTTGAGTCTCCTTATCCATGACACATCCCTCCGCCAGCGCTGGTCGTATCACTATCACGAACGGCAAACTCCATGTACCCGATCACCCGGTCATTCCTTTTATCGAAGGTGACGGTACAGGCCCGGATATCTGGCGCGCATCGGTTCGTGTCTTCGACGCTGCCGTAGCCAAAGCTTATAACGGAAAACGTAAAATTGAATGGCTCGAGGTTTTAGCGGGCGAAAAATCTTTCAAGAAAACAAACGACTGGTTGCCCGAAGCCACCCTCACTGCCTTCAGAGATTATCTCGTCGGAATCAAAGGACCACTCACCACGCCTACTGGTGGTGGCATCCGTTCTCTGAATGTCGCATTACGTCAACAACTCGACCTCTACGTTTGTCTCCGTCCGGTGCAATGGTTCACCGGCGTTCCTTCACCGGTAAAAAATCCTGGTAAAGTAGATATGGTAATTTTCCGCGAGAACACCGAAGACATTTATGCAGGAATTGATTTTGAAGCGGGTTCGGAAATCGCTCTCAAAACTTTAGAGTTTATTAAGACCAACTTCCCCAAAGAGTTTAAGAAGATCCGCTTTGGCGGAGAGCAGCCAGCGACCGTTGGCATTGGGATTAAGCCCGTTTCTAAGCCTGGTTCTGAGCGTTTAATCCGTTCTGCAATCCAGTACGCTATCGATAATAAACGTAAATCTCTGACCTTAGTTCATAAAGGAAATATCATGAAGTACACCGAAGGGGCTTTCATGAAATGGGGTTACGATTTGGCGAAAAACGAATTCGGTGCCGTGGAAATTGATGGCGGACCTTGGTGCAAAATTCCTGAAGGCAAGCCCGGTGCTGGCCTCGTGATTAAAGACGCGATCGCTGACATCACCCTGCAACAAATTCTGACTCGTCCAACCGACTTCG
>JBBAUU010000210.1:0-1561 GCA_040398065.1 Opitutales bacterium
GTCATCGATTTTGCTAGCGCTAAGACGGACAAGGTTTCTATCGGCACCAATGTTAAATTACATCGCGAATCCGATAAGAGCGAAATCACCTACACCATTCTTGGTGCTTGGGATGGCGAACCAGAGCGCAACATTCTGGCCTACATCACTCCCTTAGCTCGTCAGTTCTTGAATAAGAAAGCTGGCGAAGAGTTTACCACGAATATCAAAGGTCGCACTGAAAAGTGGAAAGTCCTTTCGATTACGCGCTGGACCGATAAAAAATAAGCCGAGGTTCATTCCTTGGACGCGACGAAGCCCTAGTTTTCTAGGGCTTCCTCTTTTGACACGGACCCAAACCTACTGCAATCTCACCGCATGCCCGACCCTTGGGAGTCCATTCGCCTTCTTTCTGATCCCACCCGGGCGCGGATTCTTTTCCTCATCAGCCGAGGCGAACTTTCTGTTGGCGAACTCCAAGAGATACTCGGCATGCGCCAATCACGCATTTCTACGCACCTCGCCCTGTTAAAAAAATCCGGACTGGCCCATGACCGTCGCGATGGAAAAAATTCTTTTTACGTTTTAGCGGAAAATTTACCGAACGGTGTGCAGAAAATTATTGAAGCGGCTCAGCAAGCCACCGCCCAAGAATCCCAAACGCAGGCCGATCAACGAGCCCTTAAGCGCTTAGCGGAAAAACGTCGCCGTAAAACTGAACAGCATTTCAACCTCGTCGCGGAACGCCTAGGAAAAAACTACTGTCCAGGTCGGTCCTGGGAATCTATCGGGCAGATGCTATTTTTGTTAACCCCGAAAGTTAAAATTGCCGACCTCGGTGCGGGCGATGGTACTCTCTCCAGACTACTCGCACGCCAAGCAGAATTTGTTTACTGCATCGATAACTCGTCTCGTATGGTGGAGCTGGGTCGAAGCTTAGCAAAAAAAGAACAAATCAAAAATTTGGAATATATTTTGGGAGACATCGAAAAAGTCCCTCTACCCGACAAGAGCGTGGACCTCGCCCTGCTCAGCCAAGCTTTACACCATGCCGAGAATCCGAAAAAGGCTTTAGCGGAAGCCTATCGTATTCTTAAACCTGGTGGCCGCTTACTCATTTTAGATTTGCGTGCGCATAAGTTTGAAAAAGCACGCGAACTCTACGCCGATCGTTGGTTAGGTTTTAATGAGAATGACCTGCATGATTGGCTCGAAGAATCAGGGTTTATTAAGACCGAAGTGAGAATTGTCACAAAAGAGTCACAGGAGCCCGGCTTTGAGACAATTTTGGGCACGGCGATACGACCCACTAAGTAATATTTTAGGGTTAATACTCATTTATCACTGCGGATAAGTTTAGGCGTTTTTGCCTTGTTAAGACTTGGCAAAATTCTGCCGTAACGGCACTTTTACAGCCTACTAACGAGAGTCCCCCAACTCCTCATCCCGATGGCTTTATTCGCTCCCCGATCCTTTCGATTTTTAGCAATTGCGACCCTCGTTGCCCTGTTCGCCGGAACCTTCGGCTCCACGCTTTGCCTGGCTCAAAATAAAGCGGTAGCGACGAAACCAGCGGAAGACC
>JBBAUU010000211.1:0-1542 GCA_040398065.1 Opitutales bacterium
TTCGGAACTCACTTTCGAAGGTGACCACGTCTCCATCGCTTCGTTGCCAGGTATGCGCGAACGTACGGTCTTCCTGCACGGATTCTCCAAAGCTTTTGCGATGACTGGTTTTCGTATCGGTTACGCTTGTGGTCCCGCTTCGGTGATTGATGGTATGCTCAAAGTGCACCAATACAGCATTATGTGTGCTCCGATTATCAGCCAAGAAGCTGCGGTCGAAGCTCTGCGTAATGGACGCGACTCCATGTTGCACATGCGCGAAAAATATCGTGAGCGTCGCGATTTTATCGTCCGTCGCTTTAATGAATTAGGCTTAAAATGCCACTTACCACGCGGCGCTTTCTACGCTTTTCCTGATATCACCAGCACCGGATTAGATTCGATGACTTTCGCTTCGAAACTTCTGGAAGCACAGAAGGTGGCGATGGTCCCTGGAACCGCTTTCGGCGAAGCAGGCGCAGGTTTTTGTCGTGCCTCCTTCTCGACGAGTTATGAGCGTATCCACGAAGCAGGCGAACGGATTGCACGCTTCCTCGATACCTTGCTCAGCCGAAAGTAAGCATCCTCGCTTGCTAACGGCTCGTAACACTTTGATTGTATCACATGGAACGGAACACAGAATTATCTCGAGCAGTTGCGATTGTGGGCCGTCCCAACGTCGGTAAAAGTCGTCTGTTTAATGCTTTGGTCGGTCGACGTATTTCCATCGTGCATGATCAGCCGGGAGTAACGCGTGATTTAATTACCGCTGAAATTTCCGAAGGTCGCTATACTTTGATGGATACGGGTGGTATTGGTTTATATAAAGCTAATCTCACTCCTAAGGTCATCGCCGAAGCGGTAGAAGAGCAGGTCGATTTCGCCCTCGCTGCCGCGAGCTTAGTTTTATTAGTCGTCGATATTACGGAAGGCTGTGCACCGCTGGATATCGAAGTCGCTTCCAAATTACGTCAGGCCGGAAAAAATGTCATCATCATTGCGAACAAGGCAGACACGCCCGAACGCGAAGTAAACATCGATGATTTTTACACTCTGGGCTTTGGTGATCCGTTATTAATTTCCGCCGAACATGGTCGCGGTATTCCTCAATTAAGAACTCTGATTCTTAAAACGATCGGACCCGCGCCCGTTACGCCAAGTACGGAAACTTCTCACCCCATTCGTTTAGCTTTAGCCGGTCGACCCAACGTGGGTAAGAGTTCCATGGGTAATCGTTTAATGGGCAGTGCACGTTTAATCGTGAGTGAGGTTGCAGGTACCACGCGCGATCCCGTGCGTTCGCGTCTCTCCCGCGCAAAATCCGATGGCACAAAAACCGAATTTGTCTTGGTGGATACGGCTGGACGACGTACCGCCAATAAACGCGATACCTTAGACTTCTTTTCACAAATTCGCTCCGACGAAATTTTAGCGGATACCGATGTCGTATTTTTAGTATTAGACGCTCAACAGGGTGTCACCCGTATCGATAAACAGCTCGCGGGCGAACTAGCCTTGATTGGTTGTGGTATTGTCGTCGTGGTAAATAAATGGGATTTAGCG
>JBBAUU010000212.1:0-1533 GCA_040398065.1 Opitutales bacterium
GTGGGCATGGACTTTCTCCATCAGAGCCATGACCACCGAAAAGATATCTTTTTTCTCGGCTCGTGCATCTATGGCCATCCGCCAAATCTGAGGAATAATTTTCACCGGCCCGTCCGACTGTAAATAGGGCTGAAAACTTTCAGTGATTTCTGGAAGTAAAAGTGAGCTTAAGGGGCAGTCTTTAGGAATTAAGTTAACGGGTGTTGGTTTGGTCTCAACAACACTCGAAACATCAATCACGAGTTCTTTGTGCACCTCTTCGACTTCGAAAAACGACACGGTATTACGATATAAATCATGATACTTGCGCATTTTAATCGCAGGTAGCACACGCACTAAATGTAAAATCGTCCGCTGTCTTTGATTATCAATCGGCGTTACTCTGAGTTCATTATTATTATTTTTTACCGGCATCGCATAACGATATTCGGTGCGATGCGAAATTTTAAGTTTCATTGTCAGTAACTATTGTTGCTGCTGTTGCTGCTGTTGTTCTCTTTGCCAGTCAGAAAATGTATCTTGGCGGGTCCGGTTCGGTACGTGACGATTTATTTCGTTGGGCAAAAGTACGAAGCTTTCAAACACAGCTTGGCTGGCGGCATTGAGATGCTTTTGTAGTCCATCGATGTAGGTGTGTAATCCAATAGCCATCACCTCACTGGGTCCGGCGAAACTGAGTCGCGCTAAGACGGCCCCGGTTAGTTTTTCACATTGATTGGAATACCCACCCGTGGGCGTGCCCGAGATGTCGTGTAAGACCTCATCAGCTCGACGGAGACAATGGCGCACGGATCTCGGGAATTCGTTCGAGAAAAGGAGCAGGTCGACGACTTTCTCGATGCTTATTTCGCCACCATGAGCCCGCCGATAGCCCGTATGTGCACCGCAGGCACGCAAGACGGCACCCCACTGTAGGGATTCCTGGGCATCGTCCGCCGCCTTGGTTTGTGAGCGAATATCAAGGAAGCGACTGGTCATATCGGCCCGTTCAAGCAGGCGACCTAATTGCAGGAAGTTCCAGCCTTCATCACGTGTTAAGGTAGCTTCGGTAATACCGTCGAACAACATCGAGGACGAAATGATTTTTTCGTAAAACGCCTGCGGGGCCATATCTAACATATCGATTCCTTCAGGCGAGGTGACGAACATGTTGAGGGCGTTAATTTCCGTCCACATTTCTTCCGAAATTTTATCACGCACCGACCGAGCGTTTTCGCGAGCCTGTCGGATACAAGAAATCATCGAATCCGGATTTCTTAAATCACTCGTGATAAACCTCGCGGCGTCGCCTTGGCGGGGAACTGGGTAAAGCGAACGGAATGATTCTTCCATCGCCGTGGCTTGTAGCACTGGGCTCCAATATTCTTGAGCTGAACCACGTCCAAGGGTCTCGTCATCTAATAAAATTTCTTCACTCACTCGAACGAGTCGTGCAAGGTTTTCGGCACGTTCAATTTGACGTGACATCCAATATTGGTGATCGGCAACGCGTGAGAGCATCATGACGTTCAATTAGGAAGCAAAGACCCACGT
>JBBAUU010000213.1:0-1528 GCA_040398065.1 Opitutales bacterium
CCTAAACTTTTCTCTTTCTGCAGTCTCAACTGACCACAGGCGGCATTGATATCATGCCCTTTTTCACGACGTAAAGTCGCGGTGACGCCTAAGGCACGCAGTTCTTTAACGAAACGATCCTGACGAGTAATCGAAGGCCGACGCCACTCGAGTCCTTCAACTGTATTGTAAGGAATTAAATTAACGTGAGCGTGCAACTCTCGAGCAATCACCGCTAGTTTTTGGGCCTGTTCGAGTGAATCATTAATCTCTTCAATGAGAATAAATTCTAACGTTAGCATGCGACCATGCTCACGGGCAAAAGCTTTGGCGGCGGGAATTAATTCTTCGAGCGGATACTTTTTATTCACCGGCATAATTTTTTCGCGCACCTCATTCGTTGCTCCGTGTAAACTGATTGCTAAACGGAATCCTAAAGTTTCTTCCGCTAATTTTAAAATCTTAGGAACGACCCCCGAGGTAGAAATCGTGACGCGACGGGCACCAAAACCAAAGCCCCACTGGGCGTTTACAATTTTCAGGGCCGCCATCAAATTATCATAATTGGCTAAAGGTTCGCCCATGCCCATGACCACAATGTTATCGAACGAAGCTAAACCTTCAGCGGCGCGAGCGGGATCGGCCTGATCTTCGATTCGACAAACTTGCACAAGTTGCGAAACAATTTCGCCAACACTCAAGTCACGCTTCCAGCCATCGAGACCTGAAGCACAGAATTTACAACCGTAGGCGCAGCCCACTTGGGTGGAGATACAAATGGTGCGACGGGATTTATCTTGGCCGACGCCTTCCATAGGAGCGCGGATAATGACGGTCTCGATTAAAGATCCATCCCGGAGTCTTTGTAAAAGTTTCTGGGTCACGTCTTGGGCCGTTTTGCGTCCAAGCACCTCGGTTGAGGTAAAATCATAATTTTCGCCCAGCCAAACCCGTAAATTGGCCGGTAAATTAGTCATTATCTCGGCGGATTCGGCCCGACGGGGATAAATCCACTCGAAAATCTGCCCCGCCCGGTATTTGGGGTGACCGGCTTCAGCAAGCTTCAGCCCCAAGGAGTCAGGGGTTTCGCCGTGGATTGAGGGTTTTGAAGGCTTAAAGGCCATGAATGATTAGGACGAGTTGCACTTATTTTGGTGGCAAAGACGATGGACCTTCCTTCCGGCTTGCAAGTAAGTTTTGTTACCCCCAAAACCACAATTTGCAATGAGTAACAAGGCCCTTAACCCACACGGTGGCAAAAACCACCTCATCCCAGAAACCATCAGCCTGGTCACGGCTGGTAAAAATGGTTTTTGCTTACACCAAGCTTGGGGTATCGGAATCATTCGTGCGTACGACGAAGCTACAAAGCGCTTCACCATCGACTTCCCTGAGCAATCCAAAAAAGGACACATCATCGACGTTGCCTTTTTCTCCAACGGAAAAATTGAAATTTTAAATCCCGAGAGCATCCTCTCCCAATCCTACGCGGACGGCACCAAAGAAAAAATTGCGAAATTGGTCGCCGACGATGTACCGACTTTAATCA
>JBBAUU010000214.1:0-1486 GCA_040398065.1 Opitutales bacterium
TTTCGTTGATTACTGGCCTAACTCATTACGCAGTTCGGCTAGCTTAGCTTTGAATTCAGCTTCCGTGATTTCTTTACTGCGGCGGCGAACTTCAAGGAGAGCGCTACGTGTGGTAAATTCTTTATAGACGCTTTCTTGTAATTTACGATTGGCAGTAGCGGCTGATTCTTTGGCTTCGGCCAGTTGCTTGGTCATTTCAGCTACGGCACTAGCAGCAGAAGCTTTCTGATCTTCCAACGATTTTTGAATTTCTTCCAATCGTTTATCGACTTCGGCCTTGGTTAAAGCATCTGCACCACCGTTGAGGGCGATGAGGCGTTCATTTCTTTCGGACAAGATTCGGATGACTTCAGCGGTTTGTTGGTTAGCTTTTTTGTTAGCATCCTGTTGGGCGGCTAATTCTGCCTCGATGGCGACAACACGTTCGTTGATGGGTTTACCACCGGCGGCGGCTTCACGATCGGCCTTAGCTTTTTCTAAATTTGCAACAGCTTTGGCTACGACGGCGTCCGAGGCGGCAAGAGCTTTCACTACTTGGTCTTTATTTTGCTCAATCTTCACGGCTAAATCTTCAGCGACTTTCGCATCAATACGGGCTTCGAGTGAGGCTTGTTTTGCTTGTAAGGCGGCGAGAGTGTCTTTGGCTTCGCTCCCAGCTGTGTTATTGCGATTATCAAGTGCGGCGCGTAGAGCAGCTTCGGCTTCAAGAACTTTGTTTTCAGCAGCGACATCGTTAGATTTTAATTCAGGTGATTTTGCATCCGCGAGAACTTTAGAAATTGCAGAAATTTTGTTGTTATAAGCGGCATCTCTAGTGGCGATCCCGGCCTTAATTTTTTCGATCGAAGCTTTAACTTCCTCGACGTCTTTTTTCATATCGGCGACCGAGTCACCGCTACGTGGGGCGAGGCCTGAGTCGTTAGCTTTTTGAACTAAGGATTTAAATTCTGCTTCATCACCTTCAGGGACGGTAACGTCATCTGCGCCAGGAAGTTTAGAGAGGGTGACATTGATTTTTTCTGGGAAACCGTAGTCCATGGCGCCCGTGCCGCTGGTGCGGAGGGTGGGTTTGAGGTAGGCTGACTCCGGAGCGTAACCGCCTTTACCAATGGTGAGTTCGTAATTAGTATTACGTTCTAAGGTGATTGTGGTTGGCGTACGGCCCACTGCACTGCCATTAATTCTTACGGCTGCATTGGGAGGAACGGATGTGATGGAGACCTCTTGTGTGAGGGATTCATCGACGTCGGTTGTGCAACCTGTGATAGCCGCACAAAGTATAAGAAGGGAGACGGGGATACGCATAATAAGCTAAATCAATTAGGGTAGTTTCTTGTCTTAAAAAGTATAAGGGGGTTCAATCTCTAAAATAGATATGTAGCGAGATTGACAGAGGGGGGTGAAATAAAAGAGTAAAACCTCGTTAGATTGCCAGCATAGCTCAGTTGGTAGAGCAGCCGCCTTGTAAGCGGCAGGTCGTCGGTTC
>JBBAUU010000215.1:0-1480 GCA_040398065.1 Opitutales bacterium
AATTAGGTGACAGAATTGCACCTAAAAAACGTGTAAAAAAATCGACTCCCCCCGCGTGCCAAGTCCTAAATTTAATCTAAAAAAATTATTCACATCCGCACTTGTCACAGGGCTGAAACATAAGCCCTAGTTTCCCCAAAATAATTCCCGAATTTTTCTCCGCACCCCCACCCTCAGATCCCCCATCCTAAAGCTTCTAGCCAAACGGGGTTTTGTTTAAAAATAGGCAGAAGGTAACGGACCGGTGCCGCTACTAGGGTAAATACCCTAGGACATCGTGTCACATAGGGTATTTACCCTAGTCCCCATCTGGGGTAAACACCCTAGTTCCCTGGGCTTGCCATCCCCCAAAACCGTCCCCCGCGACCGATCCCGAAACACCAGGGCGTTTTTTTGTATCCTAATAATGGATACACCTAAATTAAAGCTGTGTACGAATCGTTTAAGGAAAAAATTAAACTTTCTTTTTCTTCCGACGACGTATCGCCACCACCGCGAGCGCGAGCGCACTTAAACCTAAACCGTAAGTGGAGGGCTCGGGAATCATCGTAGTAACATACATCATATCACGATCCGCGGAATACTGCATCGACCACACCAAGTGATCGTTTGTTAAATTATTAGCGATTTCAAATTGCGAAGCATCGATGGAAAATAAATCCGTCACGTTCAAACCGTTGGCTAAGTCTATCGTGATGTTCGCAAATTCAAATTTATTTAGCTTCGTCTTATCGAAACCTGAGGCTAGTCCTGCACTCGTCACCTCAACCACAATTTTCTTTTTCGTAGAAATCGCATTACTTAAATTAAGCGTTTCTATAACCAAGGTGTCATAACCCACACCCGCCGCACCTGCGGCATTCTGTAATTGCCACTTCACATGCGCTCCACCGTTAAGGGTGAGCTTGTTAAAGGAAAGAGTACCAATGCTGTCGGCATTCGGAGAGAGGATACCATCTTCTTCGATGGTCGTTCCATCAACGTCATTGGTGCCTTGACCATTACCGGCAAGGATCGCACCCGATTTAACATCGATTCTATTGGCTAAAATGGTGTTTACGATAAAGGTCGCATTACGTGAAATCGTAACGGTTCCCGAACCCACCGCGCCTGTGGCAGTGGCCTTCACAGTTCCTGCAGAAATATTAAATCCACCGCTAAATTTATTTTCTGCGCCTAATTCAAGAGTACCCGCTCCTAATTTAGTGAGGCTCGCACTAGTCACGGCCCCACCATTGAACGCGCTATTGAGAGTCACGGTTCCCGAAGCAACATTGAAGGCAGCAGCAGCAGCGGGATTATTATTTAGATAAATGCGACCCGAGATATCGTCGGTATGTGTACCATACCAACCGAGCGTCGCAGAACCGACGTTGATTTTTGATTTGGATCCGAGCGCGCCCATGGCAAAACCAAGTTCGCCGCCGTCCACATTCATTTCAGTTGCAGCGTCATCGACAAACCCAGCACCCGCACCTTG
>JBBAUU010000216.1:0-1474 GCA_040398065.1 Opitutales bacterium
GTAAAAACTTCCTAGGGTATCGCTGCAAAGATGTCATTGATTTCACCGTGAGTTGTAACCCGGCGACGATGATGAATTCCAAGCGTTGGAGAAAGATTACGATTGGAGGCGATTTTAAGAATCCCGACCTCAGCATCCTAAAAGGCACCTCATCATTCAAGACGATGGTTCGCGGTGAGGTTATGACTGGGCCTGACCTCATTGTGCTGTTAATCGACACCGTCATGAACCTACGCAGCAACCTGCCGAACTCAAAGGTAGTTAAACCCAGTGAAAAGAAACTTAAAATTAAAGGTCGAGTGGATGGAGTAAACCGAACAGAAGAAGCACCCAGAGAGTTTGATTATAAGATCGAGACGATTTCAGACCCGTACTTCAGCTTACACATGGGCATGCCTATTCGTATCGATCAAAGTCTGTCGATATGGCGTAAGGATGACGGCGATGCGCTAGCGTGTGATATCTGGTTCGACATCGAGAGCGGCCACTTACACCTCGAGAACCTCTACCGCGTAAAAATCCCCACCGCATAAGAAAAAGGGGTCAGGCATCTAGTCGAGGGGACACGTGGGCAAGGTGACACGGGGACATGGGGAGAGGCAAAAGACATAAAGAGCCGAAGACGTAGGCTGACACGTTTTTTGAGGGAAAGACCTCATGGGGATTGGGTTGATAGTAGAGGGGACCAGATGGAGAATTACGGGATGAGTTACGTGATCGATACCGAAGAGAACGAAGGGCTTGCACTGCGTACGGAAAAGCGTACGGTTACTGTCATGCATAGCATTCCCGCCACCCAAGCTCGTTCACAGTTATACAAACTGATTGATGCCGTTGCCCATGAGCCCATCCAAATCACAGGCAAGCGCGGCAATGCGGTCTTAGTGTCCGAAGAGGATTGGAGTAACATCCAAGAGACTCTTTATCTCAGCTCTCTTCCTGGAATGTCGGCATCGATTAAGAAGGGACTAAAGACACCGGCCAAACGTGGCTCCAAGAAATTAAACTGGTGAGTTGGTCGGTCTATTACAGTAACGATGCGCAGCGAGACGCTAAGAAGTTGGCGCGATCGGAACTCCGCCCACGCGTTGAAACTCTGTTGGCCATCTTATCCAAGAACCCGTTTCAAAATCCCCCACCCTATAAATCACTTCAGGGGGAGCTCAGTGGCGCGTACTCACGCCGGATTAACATCCAGCATCGATTAGTATACAAAGTGGATAAGAAAGACCGTAGCGTGCTTGTTATCCGGATGTGGGCGCATACTTAAAGTCGAGGGGACACGTGGGCAAGTGGGCACGGTGACAAGGGGAGAGGCAAAAGACATAAAGAGCCGAGGACGTAGACTGACCCGTATTTCTACTGGGCTATAAACCTTAATATAATCTGTTTGTTAATGAGAGTAGCTAGATCGGAATAAAAGAGATCATACCGAATATTGCATTTTGGCTACAAAAGGGCTACATTGAGCCTA
>JBBAUU010000217.1:0-1461 GCA_040398065.1 Opitutales bacterium
CAGGTTGATCGGCTATATGTTTTTCGAGGAAATCTTGAACGGGTACTTGTCCTATAAAGCAAATACCCTGGCTGTCTTTTCGCGTAGCATTGGGCAAATGAGCTTCCTCGGCCAATTTACGAATTTCTGATTTGTTAAAATCTCCAATAGGGAAGAGTACTTGAGCGATTTGTCTTTGTTGGAGTAACGCCAAAAAGTATGACTGATCTTTTTGGGGGTCGACACCCTCAAGTAAATCAAACGTCCCATCGGCATTGACCCGTCGACGAACATAATGTCCGGTAGCAATCGCGTCATAGCCTTCTTGCAGTGCGCGTTGGAGGAAGACTCCAAATTTCATTTCTTTGTTACAAATAATATCAGGGTTCGGAGTGAGCCCGCGACGGTATCCCTCCACCAAGTATTCAACCACCTTATCGCGGTAGTCTTTAACGAGATCGATAATCTTGAAGGGAATTTTTAAATGTTCGGCCACCGCTTGGGCATTACGGACATCGTCCTCCCAGGGACATTCCCCAGGGAAGGGCAGGCCTTCTTCGTTCATCCACGTTCGGAAATAGGCACCATGCACCTCGTGGCCTTGCTGTTTGAGGAGCAAGGCTGCGACCGCGCTGTCAACGCCGCCGGAAAGGGCTACAAGGATTTTGGCCATCTTTTCATAAGTTAGATAAATTCCACCCCGTGGGGCGAGAAAGGAAACCTAGTCATAGGCCCTAACCAGCTGTTAAGTCCCTTGCCAGCGGTACTAAGATTGATTTTAATGTGCCCATGCGTCTCGGACTAGCCTTCCTTCTGATGAGTCTCACCCCCCTTTGGGCCCAATCCAACCTAGCGGCGGGCATGCAACAGGATATTGCCGACTTAAAAACAGAAGTAGAAAAACTTAAATTGGAAAATCAGGACCTGCGCGAATCGATTTCCCGCCAGCGCGCTTCGGCCGCTCCCGCAAGTTCACCAAGCGAAGCGAACGCCAAACAGCGTAAAGAAGTTTTAGACGAAGTGGATCGTCGTTTAAAAAGTCAGACGAAGGAAGTGAATGCGGCCTTGGCCGAACTCACCCGCCAAGTGAATGCTACTTTAACGAAGGGCCCAGCGGCTCCTACCAAAACGAAATCTGCCGCCCCCGCACCGACTGCGGAAACTCCTACGGTTGTTGAAGAACCGGCGACAGCTGAAATGCCACAAACGGGCGTGACTTATAAGGTCGTGCGCGGTGATTCAGTCACGCGCATTGCGAAAAAATTTAATTCCAAAACAGAGTGGATCTTACAGGCGAATAAATTACCCAACGCGGCTGCCTTGAAAGCCGACGTCGAAATTTTCGTTCCACAAGCGGAAACTCCTGCACAATAATTTTACATGGCAACTCCTCCAAAAAAATCTCTCGGTCGCGGACTCGGTTCACTCATTGGTGCGGGTATTAATAAGCCCACCACCGAAGCCACCCCCGTCGTCGCACCC
>JBBAUU010000218.1:0-1424 GCA_040398065.1 Opitutales bacterium
CGGGGATCTGGTTACTGCAATTGGGAGTTTCCATAGTTAAATGATATTGGGTTAATCGAGATAAACAAATTCGTTCGAGCAAATCATAGCTTGGGCGAGCATTTCCCAAGGCGATACCTTGGCTCGCGAAGTTCTGACCCCTAAATTCTTCATTACCCCACCCTCAATTTTCGTGGTGACGGCAGGATTTTCAATCGGCTTAGGCGCCTCTTTAGCTAACTTTTTTTTCTCACCTTTAGTCGGTTGAGCGGTGACTGGTTCAGCCACCACACTGGTGACTTTTTTGATAAACTCTTTGGCCATACGTGCCTCATCAGACTTCGGTGTTCTTTGGAACATAATGCGGTACATGGTTGTGATTCTTGCATCATCGTTAATCGCTCCCACGACTTCTGGACGTGCGGCCACGGCTCGTGCTACTTCAACCGACAGCGGATTATTCATGAAGAATAAAGCCTGCTGCGGCACAGTCGTAGAATTGCGACGAGAGTTAGGCATGTCCGGATCCGAGAAATCGAACTGCGCCTGCAAGTCGCTCAGGTGTTCACGATCGATATACCCGTAAATGCTTCGACGATAACTCAACGGCTCATCAGTGATATTCACCGGACGACCACCTACCGTGGAGTCCATCTTTCCAGTAAGCAGGATGAGTGCGTCGCGAATACTTTCGAAATCCAGTCGACGTAAATTAGAGCGCCAGAGGTATTTATTTCCGGCATCGATTTTGTTTGGATTGTTTTCGTCGCGACTAGCAACCAGCGGATTCATCGCGGGATTGGCCGACTGTCGATACGTTTGCGAGGTGAGCATTTTGCGGTGGAGATTTTTCATCGACCAGCCGTTCTCCACAAATTGCGCCGCCAACCAATTTAACAATTCAGGGTGAGTCGGTTTTTCAGACATATTTCCGAAATCATCCAGCGAACTAACAATACCCGCACCAAAGTGTTGCATCCAAACACGATTCACGAGAACGCGTGCCGTCAGAGGATTGGTCGGACTAACAATCGCTTGAGCCAACTCACTTCGACCGCTACCCTGAGTGAAGGGAACGCGAGTCGGACCGGAAAGAATTTCTAAGAACTGGCGGGGAACGACCGGCCCACGTTTATTGCGATCGCCCCTTAAAAATACATTACTGTTCTTAGGACTAACGACATCGGCGACTGCCATCGCTTTTCCTACGCCACCTGAGTGCGTGAGCTCCAATTGATTAATTTCTTTAAAACGAAAATATTTTTCCGGTATTTGATTATTTCGAAAATTGGGCTTATCCTGCCACGTATAACAAAAGCTCCGGGTCGAAATTAAAGAAAGCATCTTGGGACTACTATTAATATCCTCATAACTAGGCAAAGGCCAGGGCCAGGCCGCGAGCTGAATAATGTCGGGGTTATCCTTCTCGCCTGCTCGACCTGGTG
>JBBAUU010000219.1:0-1340 GCA_040398065.1 Opitutales bacterium
TGACGTGAAGGACGTGTCCACCACCGATGGCATAACCGGCCACGAGTGCGATGACTACTTTGGGCATCGAGCGAATCAATCGCTGTAAATCTAAAACATTGAGTCGGGGTACGCCGTCTTTGCCGACGTAACCACCGGCTTGGCTGCCGCGAATTTTTTGATCTCCGCCAGCGCAGAAAGCAAATTTGCCATCGGTCTGAGGATTGGCTCCGCGAAGGAGAACAACGCCGATCGTTTCATCATCACGGGCGTCGTTAAAGGCCTTGATCATTTCGGCAACGGTGTCGGGTGTGAACGCGTTGCGTCGATCGGTCCGATTAATCGTCACGCGAGCGATGCCTTCGGCTTTTTCGTAAATAATATCGGTATAGCTACCGTGTTTTATCCACTTTAGTGTGGGTTGCATGGGGCTACAGTGAGGGGTTAAAGAATAATTTCCAATGAATAAGAGAGGGGACGCTTGAAAATTTGCTCTAACCCATCCAGTTTTAGGTATGCGTGAATTAACTAAGGAACAAATTTCGAAGGTTTCTCAATGGGTAGCCGAGGGGGCGTCGCTTTCTGTCATTCAGGGAAAAATCTCAACCGAGTTGGGTATTCCGATGACATTTTTAGATGTTCGCTTCTTGGTCGATGATTTGAACTTAACTCTCCAGGAAAAAGAAGAGCCCAAAAAGCCTGAGGAAGTCGTGGCCGCTACGGATGAGGCTTTGCCTGCTGAGGCAGCGCCCGCAGGTGCCGTAGCCGGTGTGAGGGTGGAAGTGGACACCATTTGTCGTCCCGGCACGATGGTCAGTGGTAACGTTACTTTCTCCGACAACCAAAAAGCTGATTGGTATTTAGATATGGAAGGCCGACCTGGACTCGTGCCGCGCACGCAAGGATATCGTCCGACCCAAAATGATATCATGGACTTCCAACAAAAGTTGGACGCGGCTTTACGTCAGTCTGGATTCTAAGCGCGCGATTTTAAAATCGCTTCGGCGATGGTAAAATCACTCGGGCGAGTGAGTTTAATATTCACATCGAGATTTTCTACTAAAGATATTTCTTGTCCGATGGTAGCCACGGCGGAACTGTCATCGGTAACTTTTTCGCCCGTCGTCTTTACTTTGCGATAGGCTTTGAGGATGACGGAGGTGCGGAATACTTGGGGCGTTTCTGCGGTCCAGACGAGTGAACGATCGGGTGACATCTCCACGGCGTTACCACTTTTTTGTGCAATCTTAATGGTATCGGCGGCACGGCCTGCGAGAATCGCCGCACCTGATTTAAGAGCTTGGTCTCTTACTAAATTAATGGAGGCCGGGGTAATCAGGGGACGAGCTCCATCATGAATG
>JBBAUU010000220.1:0-1336 GCA_040398065.1 Opitutales bacterium
CGAGCTCTAATTTCTGTGAGTGGTATGGAACCAGGTGCCACCTTGAGTTCGGTCGATGTCTCTTATCGCATTGGACCGAGAATCAATGCGAGCGGACGATTAGCCGATGCTTCATTGCCATTGAATTTATTACTCGCTGAAACGGTTGAAGATTCTGAACGTGATGCCGAGTTGCTCGATCAAATTAATCGCGAAAGACAGGAGATTGATAAACGAGTGACCGATGATGCTACAGAGCAGGCGAAATCCATGGGCGAGCAAGAGGGCTATGTTTTATTTGGCGACTGGCATCCCGGTGTCGTGGGCATTGCGGCTGGCAAGATTTGTCGGGCCTTGGATCGTCCCGTGATTGTCCTAGGAAAAGAGGGTGATATCGCCAAAGGGTCGGGCCGGAGTATTCCTGGAGTAAATTTAGTTGAGGCGCTCAATTCCTGTGCTGAGATTTTAAAAACTTACGGTGGTCACCCGATGGCCGTAGGTATTTCGTTACCTGCATCGGACGTGGAACTCTTTCGTGCGAAGTTTACAGCGGCTGTGGCCTTGCAGAAAAAAAGTACAAATCTGGTTACCGACAGTCGCGATTTAGATATCACGCACTGGATAAAACTAAATGAGATAAACGAAGGGTTATTGGATGATATGGAATTGCTCCAACCTTATGGAGAATCGAACAGTGAGCCCGTTTTTGGGGTGAGGGGATTTGTTTTTGATAAAACTCCAACCCTGTTTGGTGAAGGAAACATAAGATTCCAGGTCTCACTTTCCGCTCAGCGTCGCCTCGGTTTTATTGCTTGGAGAATGAGCAGTCGAATCCCCGAGATAGGCAAATCGGTCGATTTAGCTGTCAAACTCGCGTGGAATCGTTGGCAGGGTCGAAAGAGTATCCAAGTCGAAATTGTCGACTGGCGCTATTCTGCCTAAGAAATCTTGAAACCTTCAGTGGTTTTACCTGTAATATTCAGACCCCTATGATGAAATTTTTAACTACATTATTAATTTGTTCTTCTGCTTTGGTGGCCGCCGACGCGCCCCAGCGTAAATTGCTCTTCTTTACGAAATCCAGTGGCTACGAGCATGTTGTGATTTCATGGAAAGATGGAGCCCCGAGTTTTGCGGAAAAAGAATTATTGAAACTAGGTGCAGAAAATAATTGGAAATTTGAATTCTCAAAAGATGGCTCAAAATTTTCTCCCGAATATTTAGCCCAGTTTGATGCTTTAGTTTTTTATACCACCGGCGATTTGTGTGATAAAGGTAAGGATGGTAATCCACCGATGGCAGCAGCGAGTAAACAAGCTCATTTCGACTATGTGAAAGCGCGTAAGGGTCTTGTGGG
>JBBAUU010000221.1:0-1332 GCA_040398065.1 Opitutales bacterium
CTGATTAATGATTATTACCACGAGCAAGGATACTACTTCAGTCGTACCATCATTCCCGTTCAGGAGTTCGATGACGGCGTCTTAACGATGTCCATTCAGGAAGGTCGCTACGGCGACGTCGTCGTACGTGGCGACGATTACATTGTTAAAGGAAGTACACCCTTCCTCTCAGGTCTTAAACGAGGCAAAGTCATCGATTTAAAAACACTGGAAGAGACCTTACTGCGACTCGACGACGTTACGGGCTTGAGCATCTACCCGGTAATCACCGAGGGCGCAGAAATCGGAACTGCAGATATTACCGTCACCTCACGGATTGATATTAAAAACGGTGGGCAAATCGACTTCGACAATAACGGCAGCCGCTACACGGGTCAGTACCGCGCGAGCGCTCGTTGGTACAATAATCACAATTTTACTTTCGGTGATAACATCGAAGTCAACGCCATCGCCTCGGACGCTAATCTGTGGCTGGGATCACTCCAATATGCTATACCTCTGGCCGGCGGTGGACTCACCGGACGACTGAACTATTCCTACACCTCTTACGAGCTCGGCAAAGATTATGCACCCCTCGGTGCCACGGGAAACGCCAGCACATGGTCAGGCAGTTTAGGGTATAAGATCATCCGTTCACAAAAAACTAACTTAAATATTTTCGTAAGCTATCAACACAAAGACCTGAACGATCACTACGCACAAGTAGGTGTCGACCAGCACAAAACCAGTGATAGCTTTCCTATAACATTACGTTTTGACCGCCGCGATAAATTACTGTCGGGCGGAATCAATTATGGATTAATCACTTGGACGCCGGGTACGCTGAACTTAAATGGTTCGCAGTTAACCAACGATCAAGGTACCGCCCAATCGGACGGCTACTTTAATAAAGTTAATTTAGACTTAGTTCGTATCCAAACTTTAGCGGATAATATTTCATTATACCTGCGCTACTCCCAACAATTCGCCGACAATAATCTCGATTCATCCGAACGGATGAGCATGGGCGGCGCCGATGGTGTTCGCGCCTACCCGATCGGCGAAGGCACGGGCGATGAAGGTTGGTTAGCCCAAGTTGAGTTGCGCTATGTTATGGATGAATACGCTCCGTACATTTTTTATGACGCTGGTTCGACACAATTGAATTATAAACCTTGGGATGCTAATTCAGACAAATCACGCACCGTCAGCGGCGCGGGTATTGGTTTACGTTATAATTATATGGATCAAAAGTGGTATGGTAATTTAGCAATCGCTTGGCGAATAGACGGTGGAGCCCCTCAAAGCGACATCGGCAACGGTGCTTATCGTCTCCTATTCTCAGCTTCGCAT
>JBBAUU010000222.1:0-1297 GCA_040398065.1 Opitutales bacterium
ATATCGCTTACATGGGTTGCGTGACTGGCGTGACGATTATGCAGCCGAAAGACGAAGATGAGTTATCGGATATGTTGCACACCTCCATTCGCTCGGGTCAGCCGATGTTCATTCGCTTTCCTCGCGGACCTGCCATGGGCGTCGCGATTAAATCTCGTCCTGCAATTATTTCCTTAGGCAAAGCCGAAGTCATTCAAGAAGGCAGAGACATCCAAATCTGGGCACTGGGTTCGATGGTTCCCGATGCGCACGCCTTAGCGGAAAAACTTTCCAAAGATGGACATTCAGTCGGCGTGGTGAATGCGCGTTTCGCCAAACCGATTGATGCAGATTTATTAATCAGCCAGGCCGCCACCGCAAAAATAATTATTACGATGGAAGATGGCGTCGTGACGGGCGGATTTGGTTCTGCGGTTTTAGAATGCTTAGCTGAGTCGAGTTCCTCGGCTCGCGTGGTGCGTATCGGCTGGCCCGATGCTTTTGTTGGTCACGCGACCGATGTTAAAACTTTACGTGCGCAGAACGGACTATCCCCCGAGCAGATTCACGCGAAGGTGGAATCGGTGCTCCGTGATATGCAGTTAAATTCCTAAAACGAATTTAGAAATCTATACCTAACTTAATACGAACTTCGTAGGGACTTTTCTCGGAGACGTTGAGATTTCCTTTGTCAGCGGGTGAGCCGTAAACTTGAGCCATCGCCGTGACCGCGGTAAAAAAGCCGGATTCATTTTGATAACGCACGCAGGGACCCACAAAAATCGCGGCATATTCAAAGTCGTTGAGTTCAGCCCATTCAACCGAAGCAACCGCCTCGAGACCCGCGTACCAATGGGCGTTTATTTCGTGCGCAATACCTTGGGTTACTTTAAAGGAAACCGCATCGCTACCAGTGGATGGAGTGCGCTCTACTTCTGCGACTAAGTTTGCCGCATAAACCCAATCAAGCTTCTCACCAAAGTTATGTTGTAGAAGATATTTTAGTTCTAGGCTGTATTGATCACGGAAACTTCCATTTTTTCCGCTCGCTTGGGAATAACCAGGCTCGATGTATATGGCCTGTCCCCACGGATTCTTATCGGGATTGGAAAGCATACGCATGTACGCAATCTGGAATCCGTCGAACTGTAAGCCCTCGCGCGTGGCGGTGTCGAAGTACCGATAATTGATGTAATAAGAAAGTTGTTCGTTTTCAGAAATACCTTGTTCGATTTCGGTTTTGAAATCGAATCCACGGTAACGCGCAACAAGCCCACCGCCTTGTTGTTGTCACGCCAAAACATCAGCTACGCACCCA
>JBBAUU010000223.1:0-1278 GCA_040398065.1 Opitutales bacterium
TGTGAAGAAGGCGGATCCCGTGCCTCTGATGTCGATTCTCGAACTCATCGGACAGATTCGTCAATTCGGCCGCAAGGGACTCACCATTCAACGATACAAAGGTCTCGGTGAAATGAATCCGAAGCAGTTGTTTGAAACGACTATGGATCCAGCCAAACGCCGATTCTTAAAGGTCGACATTCGTGACGCCGCGGAAGCTAACCGAGTCTTCGCCATGCTCATGGGTGAAGACGTGCCCTCGCGTCGTGCCTTCATTGAGGACAACGCACTCAACACCTCGAACCTCGACGTCTAATTCCTTACTCACTTCTAAATTTATATCTCAATGTATTCTGAAAACGAAAAACTTACTTCGGCTAATATCTCCGAAATCATGCAAACCGCGTACATCGATTATTCGATGTCCGTTATTGTTTCGCGTGCCTTACCTGATGCGCGTGACGGCTTAAAGCCTGTGCAGCGTCGTATTCTTTACGCGATGTTGCGTGAAGGCCTGGTGTACAATCGTCCCTTCGATAAGTGCGCCGGTGTCGTCGGTGAAGTTCTGAAGAACTATCACCCGCACGGCGATAGCTCGGTGTACGATACTTTGGTCCGTCTGGCTCAAAACTGGGTCATGCGTTATCCGCTGATTGAACCACAGGGTAACTTCGGTTCGGTCGACGGCGATCCACCCGCCGCTTACCGTTATACCGAGTGTCGC
The DNA here is from genome assembly GCA_040398065.1 of Opitutales bacterium. Classification (GTDB taxonomy): domain Bacteria; phylum Verrucomicrobiota; class Verrucomicrobiia; order Opitutales; family UBA953; genus UBA953. The sequence goes on from JBBAUU010000223.1 coordinate 704, forward strand.
TTATCCGAAGTCTCTGCTGAGCTCCTCGGCGATATCGATGAAGACACCGTAGACTTCATTCCTAACTATAAAGAGTCTACCACTGAGCCAACCGTCTTACCTTGTGCGCTGCCGCACTTATTGATGAACGGTTCGACGGGTATCGCGGTTGGTATGACGACGAATATTCCTCCGCATAATTTAAATGAGCTCATTGAGGCGACTTGTCTGATTATCGATAAGCCCGCGACCACCGTGGATGATTTAGAAAAAATCATTATGGGACCCGATTTCCCAACGGGCGGCGTGATCAATGGCAAGGAAGGTATTAAACAATACCTCCGTACTGGTCGTGGTATTGTTCGCGTGCGTGGTGTCGCTCACACGGAAGAAATGAAGAATGGTAAGGAGCAAGTGGTTCTCACAGAACTTCCCTATAACACTAACCGTTCGACCTTGGTGAAGCATATCGCCGAGCTCGTTGGCGAAAAAGTCTTGGATGAAGTTTCCGATTTACGCGATGAGTCGGACGAAAATACCCGTATCGTCATTGAGTTGAAACGTAACGAATCACCTAAGGTTGTGATCAACAAACT
>JBBAUU010000224.1:0-1262 GCA_040398065.1 Opitutales bacterium
TCTCGTTGTAAATTATTTCTATTCTTTCTGGTTGTTTTACAACATTCGGTCAAGCTTGGAACAACGGCGGACCAGTTGCTATTTCAATTGGATGGCCGGTTATCGCTTCGCTGATCATGATCATTGCCCTTTGTATGGCAGAGCTTGTTTCAGCGATGCCTACAGCCGGTGGCATTTACTACTGGGCATTTAAGCTCGGTAAGCCAATTCACGGATGGATGACCGGTTGGCTCAATCTAATTGGATTGATCGCAGTAACAGCAGCGGTAGATTACGGTTTTGCTACCTTCTTTGTTACTACCGCGAATCTTTATAACGATTCTTTCGATACAACTAATCTCCAACAAGTATTTATCGTCTTCTTAATCACCATGGCACTTCATATTGCTATGAATGTATGGGGCGCCAAAGTCATTCACTCTCTGCAAACAATTAACGTATATTGGCACGTAGTTGGTGTAGCGGCGATTATCTTAATTCTTATTTTCATTCCAACCGAACACCAGAGCGTTAACTGGGTATTTACAACTCAGATCAATAACTCAGGTTTCGATTCAGGTTCATACTGGTTCTATGTCCTTCCTCTCGGATTCCTTCTTACTCAGTACACAATTACTGGTTTTGATGCCTCCGCACACGTTTCTGAAGAAACTGGTGGAGCTGCGAAGAGCGCTGCTCAAGGACTCTGGAAGTCAGTTGCTTACTCAGCGGTTGCTGGTTGGATTCTTCTTCTCTCATTCCTTTTTGCCGCAACTAATGTTGATGCAATTAACGAAGCGTTTGGCTTCTCGCCAGTAATCTTCCTTACAGCACTTCCACTGGGTTGGGCGAAGCTGCTCCTTATCATTACTTGCGTGGGACAGTTCTTCTGCGGAATGTCTTGTGTAACTGCAGGTTCACGAATGCTCTTTGCATTCTCACGTGACAAGGCAGTTCCAGGAAATCGCATTTGGACTAAGTTGGATAAGAACCGCAATCCATCGAATGCAGCAATTGGCCTCGGTGTCGCTGGTGTGATTCTCACTCTTCCAGCACTTTGGGCACCTGAAGGAACTGTTGTTCCTATTGCATTCTTCGCTGTAACTTCCGTTGCAGTTATCGGTCTATTCGCTGGCTTTGCAATCCCAATTTGGTTGCGCTTCAAAGCTGGTGATTCATTTAAGGCCGGAGAATGGAACCTTGGTTCGAAGTACAAGTGGATGGCGCCGATCGCAGTTGCTGAAATTGTGATTATTTCAATTTACTTCATCTTGCCATTCTCA
>JBBAUU010000225.1:0-1261 GCA_040398065.1 Opitutales bacterium
TTAGTTTTTAATTCGATCGATCGAACTAACCCCTCGGTGTAAATTTGTCGGCCGAGCTTTAAGTCTTTTGCTTTAAAGACAGTTTCCCACTCTTCGGGTAGGTCCTGGAACCAATGTTCAAGGGCTTCCGTGGAATAGGAGCGGTTTGCCGGCCTTGGGGTAGACATCGACGTAGAAGGTCATCATTGGTGTATATTTTAAGTCATTCAACCCTCAATCTTAACTAAATACTTTGGTCTGGGCTTGTTCTTGTCCCGGCCTGTGGTTAAATCGAAATCAAACTTTTAATCGTAACACATATGAAACACCTTAGTGTAGGTTCACGTTGGAATGCCGATTTATTGGCAGAATATCACGAGCGTTGGAAAAAAGACCCGAAGTCCGTTGATGCAGATTGGGCAGCTTTCTTTGAAGGTTTCGAATTAGGTTTATCGCTTCCACCCAAACCTGCAAAAGCTTCGGCAGGCGTCGCCTCTGGCGCAGGTGTTGATGCTTCTGCACAAGTCAAAGTACTCGCTGCGATTCACGCTTACCGCACCTTGGGTCACTTACAGGCTAGAATTAATCCACTCTACGACCCTACTCCGTATTTTGAATTAACGGATAAGGTGCTCGGTCTGGACACGCTACCCGCCACGCAAATTTTCCACACGGGCGATTTCCTCGGCGGTGTGATGCTCCCTCTTTCAGAAATTTTAACTAAATTAAAAACTATCTACGGCGGCACAATCGGCGTTGAGTTCACCCACATTCAAGACGGTGCACGTCGACGCTGGTTCCAAGAACGCGTCGAAAGTTCCGGCTTAAGATCCGCTTACGATCACGAGACACGTCGCGGTTTTTTAAGAACTCTCGTACAAGCAGAACAGTTGGAACGCTTTATTCATAAGACTTTTGTGGGGGCCAAGCGTTTCTCCGTTGAAGGCGGAGAAAGCATGATGGTCGCACTCGAACGAGTTATCAGCCGTTCACCTGAATTAGAAATTAACGATATTATCATTGGTATGGCCCACCGCGGTCGTCTCAATGTCCTCGTCAATGTTTTAGGTAAAAAACCCGAAGCACTGTTCAAAGCTTTCTCAGAAAGTTATATTCCCGATACCAGTTCTGGTGACGGCGACGTAAAATACCACTTGGGCTATGAAAGCAGTCGCACCATCAATGGCAAAAATGTCGCCCTTACTCTCGCTTACAATCCCAGTCACTTAGAAGCAGTTAATCCCATCGTCCTTGGTCGTGCACGCGCTCGCGTTGATTTACA
>JBBAUU010000226.1:0-1212 GCA_040398065.1 Opitutales bacterium
GCACCCTTCTTTGAAAGCATTTTACGTGTATGTAGTTCGCTGCTGAACCCAGGGTTTACCTCGTTTGCCATTTTTTCTAAACATAGGATTAAATCTAATCCGATTTCAGCCCAATGAGTAGAGGAAATCTTAACGCAACCGATGCATAGGATAGGTGAGGCGCCAGGTTTAATGCCGTCGTCACCGCTTTCATCCATGTATATTAAAATCATACGATATTCCAGCTATCTCCTATTCGACAGCAAACCTAGGACGATGGGGTTGATACCTCAGATTAGCGTAAGGTTGACCTTCCCAGCTATCCTGACGGAAGAGCTCCCGAGAGCTCTTGTCACCGGGAAGGAACCTTTCTCGCGAGCCTTGCGACTCACGAATATTATTTTGGCATCATTAAGAAGTGAATCAAGGAGAATTCGATAGGGCCTACACACCACCCGTGCATCTCCCCTTGTCACCGTGTCACCTTGCCCACTTGTCCCCTTAAACCTCACCCAAACCTTGCAAACTAACGCAGGCTGAGGTTTATTTTACTCATGGGGAAAAAAATCCAAACACTCGCAGGTGAAGTTCACGTACTGACGCGCGATGAGTCGTTTGCTGAGTTGGCGAATTTGATTAATCAACTGGCGAGCAAGGGCAGGGCGAGTGTCGGCTTGAGCGGTGGATCCACTCCCAAAGCTTTTTACGCATGGGCGGTAAAAACAAATGCACTTTCGGCTCAAGCCATCGCGAACATAGATTGGCATGTGAGTGACGAACGTTGTGTGCCGTTGGATTCCGATGATTCAAATTTTGGTCATGCTCAACGCGGATTTTTAAATCCCCTAAAAGTCTCCACCAAAAACTATCATCCCTGGCCGGTAGATAAATCTCCTGCCGACGCTGCCAGAATTTATAACCAAACTTGGAAAGACCAGTCGCCGCAGAAGACCTTTGACCTCTGTGTGCTCGGTTTGGGTGATGATAGTCATATTGCCTCACTCTGGCCTCAATGTCCGCTGATAGGCACCAAGTCAGAACGCTTTGTGGCTACTGAGTGGCCAGGTCGGGGATGGCGTTTAACCATTACGGAAGCCGGCCTGGCAGAGTGCGGAAAAATTATCGTCCTCGTGAATGGCAAAAGTAAAGCCCCAGCGCTCGCATCCGTATGCTCGGGCGAGTATGATCCTAAACAGCATCCCGGCCAGACTCTTAGAAGTCTGAGCAAACGTG
>JBBAUU010000227.1:0-1207 GCA_040398065.1 Opitutales bacterium
TGACATTGCTGACGCTATTCGCTCACTGTGCAATCCGGCGGGCGAAGATCCTATTAATTTACAATCTGTCGGCTTGGACTTAAATCTTCTATCTGCGTTTTTTGATGGCTACAAATCCCAGGCGGAAAACCTGCTTAATACTGAGGAAAAAGCTTATCTTTGGACAGCCCTACACACCATCACTTTGGAATTAGGGATAAGATTTTTGACCGACCATTTAAGGGGTGATGTTTATTTTAAGGTCCGTAAACCTGGGCACAATCTACACCGTGCGCTCGTCCAATTTCACCTCGCTGAAAGTATTGAGAATCAAGAATCTGTGATTCGTGAAATTCTAGAGAAACAAAATGATGATTAAAACTCCACCACCTGATGTGTCGTGGATTACGGCGATCGCCGTTTTTCTACTGATCATTCTTATGGCGAGAGGTGCATGGCGCGGATACAAACGTGGGCCATTGCGACAGCTCGCTGGTCCATTCGCTTTAACCGTGGGATTAATTGTCGGTTGGCTGGTGGGTCGCGAGTGTGGGCATCACCTTTTTCATGGAACGAGTTACCCTTGGCTTCTCCGTGGGGTCACGGGTGTTGTCCTCGTATCTTGTGCCACCGGGATTTCAGTTTACGGAATCAGTTGGTGGCTCGGAAAAAGACCCGAGGGTATGGATGAAGCGGAGAGTCCAGTTCTGGGGTCGATTGTCGGTTGTTGGACAGGATTACTTTATTTTAGCCTGCTCGTTCTCGGCGTTACGACCTGGGCCTCGCTGCAGGAGTTAATCAGTGGCCCCGAAGCCGCTAAACAACATTGGGTGGTCCAGACCAGGAACGACCTGGCTGACACACCAATCACCTCGTGGCTTAAAACGTGGTCACCCCTGCCCGATAAGCAAAGTCACCTTATCCGACAATTACGACAGCTCATGGGCAATCCTGAGGCCCGCAAACGGCTGATTAACACGCCCGAGGTCCGAGCCCTTGCCGCCTACCCCAGTCTCTACCAAGCCCTAGAGGATAAAAAAGTTCGTGAGTTGTTGAATAACAAGGACTTAAGTGGATTTATTGAGCACCCTAAGGTTAAGGCTGTTTTAGCCGATGAGGCACTACAAATGGAGATCGAAAAAGTTGATTTGGGGTTAATTTTTGAAAAAGCCTTAAAAAACACCCATCCGTAACATTTTGCACCTCTTTGGGCTGGAGATGTCACTTC
>JBBAUU010000228.1:0-1207 GCA_040398065.1 Opitutales bacterium
AGGTCGCACCGAAAATGACAATAAAGTTCACTCTACTTGGGGTGACGTAGATCAATTAATTTCTCCAGCAGCCAAGCCTCACTGGGATATCGCTTGGTTTTCGAAGGCGATTGATTTCGAGCGCGGCGTCAAAGTCACTGGCGCGGGTTTCCCTTTTTATGTGGGTGATATGGCACGTTTAGTACGCGCCTTAATTCAATTCTTTTTAGAAGAAGCCAATTCCGCCGGATATACCGAAGTTCACGCTCCCTTATTGGTGAATGCGGCGAGTGCGACGGCGACTGGTCAGCTCCCTGATAAAGAAGGACAGATGTATCACGCCCAAACGGATGATTTTTATTTAATTCCGACGGCCGAAGTTCCCGTGACGAATTTCTTCCGCGACGAAATTTTAGACGAAGCTTCGTTGCCCGTAAAACGCGTAGGTTATACACCATGCTTCCGTCGTGAGGCTGGTAGTTGGGGGGCTCACGTACGTGGACTGAATCGTCTGCACCAATTTGATAAAGTGGAATTGGTTAAATGGACGCATCCCAGTGAATCTTTTAACGAGTTAGAAAAATTACGCGGTGATGCTGAGCGCATTTTACAGAAATTAAATTTACCTTATCGCGTCTTATTGATTTGTGCTGGTGACATTGGTTTCTCACATAGCAAACAATACGATCTCGAAGTTTGGGCGGGTGGTCAGAAGCGCTGGTTAGAAGTTTCCAGCTGCTCTAATTTCACTGATTTTCAAGCACGTCGCGCCGGTATTCGCTATCGTCCTAAAGATGGAAAAGTAGAATACGTTCACACCTTAAATGGTTCCGGTCTGGGCTTACCTCGCGTGTTAGCGGCGATTCTTGAAAATAATTTACAGCCCGATGGCAGTGTCGTTGTTCCTGAAGCCCTGCGCAGATGGTACGGCAAGGACACTATTAAATTCTAAAGTGTTCTCAACTCCTGCTTCATTACAAAAAATCAAAGTCGCGGCGTCACAATTACCCGAATTGTCACTGCCTAGTTCGCTCTTAGGTAAAAAAGTTGCGGTCGCAGTCTCGGGTGGTGCGGACTCGATTTATTTATTGTGTGCACTTTGGGTGAATCCTGCGATTCGTCCAAATTTATTGGTCTTACACTTCGATCACGCCGCGCGCGGCATTGAATCCACTCACGACGCCTTATTCGTGAAGGAGGTCTGTCAGTCCTTGGCCGTTCCGTGTTA
>JBBAUU010000229.1:0-1184 GCA_040398065.1 Opitutales bacterium
GTCTAAAAGCATTTTCAATAAAGGTTGGAGGCCGCCAATACGTACGAAGTGCGCCATATTATATTTTCCACTCGGCTTTAAATCGCAGAGTACCGGAACTTTTTGACCAATACGTTCAAAGTCTTCGAGGCTCATTTTCACGCCCGCCGAGTGAGCCATCGCGATGATGTGAAGAACCGCATTGGTTGATCCACCGAGTGCAATCACCACAGTGATAGCATTTTCAAAAGCTTCTTTCGTGAGAATATCCGACGGACGAATATTTTTCTTAAGTAATTCCAAGACGGCTTTACCCGCGCGATCACAATCCGCTAATTTATCTTTCGAGTTCGCTAATTGCGCTGAGCTATCGGGTAAGCTTAAACCTAACGCTTCAATCGCAGAAGCCATGGTATTGGCAGTATACATACCACCGCATGAGCCTTCGCCAGGAATCGAGCATGTCTCAATTTCCTTGAGTTCGGTTTCGCTAATTTGATTAGCCGCAAATTTTCCAACCGCTTCGAAAACAGTGACGATGTCGGCGGCTTTACCGTGGTGTAATCCTGGTACAATGGTTCCGCCGTAGACGAAGACGGAAGGGCGATTGAGTCGCGCCATCGCCATCACGCATCCAGGCATGTTTTTATCGCAACCGCCGATGGTGACAAGTCCGTCAAAACCTTCTGCACCTGCCACGGCTTCAACCGAGTCCGCAATAATTTCACGAGACACGAGAGAGTAGCGCATACCTGGCGTGCCCATGGAAATGCCGTCGGAAACGGTAATCGTACCAAAGATAATCGCCTTACCACCTGCCTCATCTGCTCCCTTGGCGGCTTGGATGGCCAAACGATCGATGTGCATATTACATGGGGTGACCATCGACCACGTGGAGGCGATGCCGACGACTGGCTTCTTGAAGTCTGCATCGGTAAAGCCCACGGCTCTCAACATTGCACGGCTAGGAGCACGGTCAGGGCCGTCGACAACGAGTGCGGAAAATTGGCGTTGGTTGTTTGAATTGGTCATGGTATGAAAGTCTGCGGTTGTCAGTGGGACGGTCGCCCTTAATAAGGAGTTCAATGGACTTTGTGGTCCATCCACCCTTTCGACAACCCGAATTTAAGACCTTCCTATCCATGGAATTCAACCTCAAGAAGATTATTAAGGCCCTCCTCCTCTCGACCTCGGAGGCCGTGTCC
>JBBAUU010000230.1:0-1171 GCA_040398065.1 Opitutales bacterium
TGCTGGTATTTCACCAGTTGATGTCCCAGCCTTTGTCGTTGCTCAGATCGTTGGCGGATTCCTCGGCTTGTTCCTTCATTCATTATTGAAGTCAGACCACCTCCACAGTCACTAAAAATTGATATGGTCAAAATTTTTCACAACCCAAAGTGCGGCACATCTCGTAACACATTGGCCCTGATTCGTAACTCAGGAGTTGAACCTGAGGTAGTGCTTTACTTAGAGACACCTCCTTCAAAAGAACAGCTCAAGAAGTTGATCGCTGATATGGGCATTCCAGTAAGGGATTTGCTTCGTCAAAAGGGCACGCCCTATGAAGAGCTAGATTTGGGAAACACAAAATGGTCTGACGAAGAATTGTTGGATTTCATGATGACTCATCCCATCCTCATCAATCGTCCAATTGTGGTGACTCCAATGGGTACAAAGTTATGTCGTCCATCTGAAGTCGTTCTAGATATCCTTGTCAATCCACAGCTTGGTGCATTTACCAAAGAAGACGGTGAAGTTGTCATCAACGAAAAGGGCTTGCGTGTCTAAGTTTTCGGAACAATCGCCTAATCTTGATGAGAATTGCTTCAAGATACCTCAACAGTCCTTGTTATCACCAAAACAGGCGTCGACGCATCCACCAAGAATTTTGATGTTGTATGGTTCTTTGCGTGAGCGCTCTTACAGCAAGCTATTGACGCTGGAAGCAGCGAGATTGCTCGAAGCGATGGGTGCAGAGGTGAAGGTGTTTGATCCCTTAGATCTGCCGCAGCCTGATGCTGCTCCGGATACACATCCAAAGGTCAAAGAGTTACGAGACTTGGCTGCATGGTCTGAAGGTATGGTTTGGTGCTCTCCAGAGCGTCATGGGGCTATGACGGGCATTATTAAAAGTCAAATTGACTGGATACCTTTGTCAGTAGGCGCTGTTCGTCCGACTCAAGGAAAAACCTTAGCTGTGATGGAAGTCTGTGGTGGTTCGCAATCCTTCAATGCTGTCAACCAAATGCGAATCCTAGGTCGCTGGATGCGTATGCTCACGATTCCAAATCAAAGCTCAGTCGCTAAAGCATTCCTAGAGTTCGAGGAAGACGGTCGTATGAAGCCCTCAGCTTATTACGACAGAGTCGTAGATGTGATGGAAGAGTTAGTCAAGTTCACTCTTTTGACGCGCGACGTT
>JBBAUU010000231.1:0-1166 GCA_040398065.1 Opitutales bacterium
AGACTTAACCTTGGTGGTAGAGAGTACAGTGGCGGATCCAGTCGTATTACCATGATCGTCTGAAGTTTTGAAAGGAACAGATGTCGCAATGATCGCTAAGTTGTCTTCGTTGTTAGTGGCGTTCGCATCATAATCACCATCGGTCCATTGCGCCACGCTCTTACCTATGGTATCACCCATGTACGGAGCCCAATCATTGTGACCCGCGTAGTACTCAACTTGGTCCGTACCGTCATCGGTCGTTGAGTGATTTAAATTAAAGGCGTGACCCAGTTCATGCACCGCAGTGTCCGCAACATCTTTCGCACTTCCTTTTTGATAAAGTGAATCTGAGAAAATAAGTACTGGGCAATCGTTGGCGTAAGCCATGGGAGAAACCTGGAAGTTGAAGCTGTTCAACATAGCAATACCAAGAATACCATCGGGGTCATCGCCAGGTTGGAGCAAGTTAGGCAGGTAAGAACCCTTGCCACCAAAACAAACACGTATGCCGTAACTGGTGTCACCAACCGTGGTTTTACGGATATTTTCAACACCAGGATCCTGCGTGGTTACGTCGACATCAAAGGCGGCGAAGGCGTCAGAAACCTCTTTCCAGATTTTCTGAATCATCGCGTGCTCTGCGTAATTGAAAGTGGTCGGCTTACCATCGAGATCAAAAGCAGGATTAACAATCGACGGGGCAATCATATCAGTATTCCAAAGCGCCCCTTTGGTAACGTGTCCGTTAAAGTCTAAATAGATAACCTTGGTTGCACCAGGACGTGAGTGTAGAAGAAATGTTTTGGTGAAAGGAAAAAGTGTCGCCGTCGTGAATGATTCAGGATCGGAAGGATTCGCAATTTTCGAGGCGGTACGACGGCAGGCATAAAACGCACCACCGGTCTTTTTACCAATGCGCAATTCCTTATCGCGTTTTGAAACGAGTTTGAGCTTCGCGATATCAATACCAGCCAACTTTGCCGCCTTAGTAATATCGGCATCCGTTGCGGCGGACGCTTGCTTGCTCGTAGCATTGCTCACTGCATTTGCAGACAAAACAGATGCAAAAACAAAAAGGGTGAAAAACAGAGACTTAAGGGGTTTCATTACCTAGTTACAAAACCCTAGTTTTTTCGAAATTTCAACCCTACATCCGAAATATTTGTGACAAGGTCGTCACCTGA
>JBBAUU010000232.1:0-1160 GCA_040398065.1 Opitutales bacterium
ACAAAACAACGCCAACCACGTGCACACCGTCTGGCGTGAACTAAAGAAAGATTTTGGGCACGATGTATTAGCCGAGCACCTCAATACGGCTCACGGAAAATAATAGGAGGCTTATTTATTGGGCTAATTCCCCTTCCCGCTTGCGAGTATCGTTTTCGTTGGTTGGATAGGGTTTATGGCTGGGTTAACAACCATTCGAAATACCAATGCACTCTGGGGAGCGGTCGGAGTCAGTACCCTTGAATCACTCGGTTTAAAGCATGTCGTGATTTCTCCGGGTTCACGTTCAACACCCTTAGCAGCGGTATTTGCAGAATCGAAAAAAATTACTTCATACTCTGTTCTGGATGAACGCTCCGCGGCATTTTTTGCTTTAGGAATCGCCAAAGCTTCACGCCAACCCGTGGCACTTTTATGCACGTCGGGTACAGCCGTGGCGAATTATTTACCAGCGGTCATCGAAGCGCGTTTATCGGCGACGCCCTTAATTATTTTATCAGCGGATCGTCCGCCCGAGTTACGCGACTGCCATTCAGGTCAGACCGTCACGCAAAATAATATTTTTGGAGTTTATCCAGTATGGGCAACGGAAGTAGCGGTGCCGTCGAGTGAGATGAATCTTTTAAGATATTGGAGACAGACGTTGGTTGATGCGTGGCAGCGCGCGCAAGGGCCTGTGGCTGGTCCGGTCCATCTCAATCTCCCCTTCCGCGATCCACTGAATCCAGGAGAGAAAGAACTAGGGTTTAAAATGCCCAAAGGTTTTAATCTAAAGACCTTCACGGCTTTACCGCAGACGCTCAGCGTTACCCCCAATTTATTGCCTGAAAGTGTTACTACCCTCCTTCCGAAGACCGACCGCGGAGTGATTATTGTCGGACCCCATGCGTTCGCCAATCGTACGGAGTCAGCCCGCGCTTTGCTACAATTAGCACAGCTGACCGGCTGGCCTATTTTAGCGGATGGTGCGGGAACATTGCGTGGCGATTTGGCCAAGAGTGGTCAGCTCGTCAGCACGTACGATTACATATTACGTAATGCCTCAGCTGCGAAACAACTCAAGGCCGAGTATGCGGTGATTATTGGTCCGTTGCCGACCAGTAAAGTTTTACGTCAGTGGCTTAAAGCCAATGACTTACCAGCGTTACAGTTAAACCGTC
>JBBAUU010000233.1:0-1159 GCA_040398065.1 Opitutales bacterium
TTCGAAGATGATGTATGCCCAACCAACCATGCCGATAACGAAGGCAGGAGTTGCAGCCATTAAGCCAGCTTCACCAACATAACCGCCGATGAGCATAACTAAGGTACCGAGGATTAATTTCCAGAAAACGCGACCTGGAACGTTAGTTACAGCCGAGAGGATGATGTAGAACTCAACCATCAAGAGAGGAACAGTGATCAGCCAATCAATATAACGGTAAACGGTAGGTGTTGATTGTGAAACGACCCATACTTCACGCATGTAGAAGTAGTGAGTAGCAGCAACGAGCGTTACTAAGCCAGAAACAGTCAACGAGGTCTTCCACTTGGGAGCCACGCGCTGGATTTCTAGGAAGAAGAACGCAGTCGCAGCAACTAACGCCATGGAGATTACCCAGAAGGATACTCCCACGAAGTCAGTTGATTTAAGATCTGCTGCGCCGAGTGTAGCGGCTTTCACAGATGCTGGGGTGATCATAAAGCAAAACATGAAGAACATGAATGCCTTATTATACGCTGATTTTAGGTATGAGGTCATAGTAGGGTTAGGGGTACGTTCGAATTTCTAGCACAAAAATAATCATGTGCAACAGTAAATCTGCTTAAATTAAATCATACTACTTTTGTAATAATATAATAATTACACCCCCTCCCCCTTTATCCCCCTTGTCCCCATGTCACCTTGCCCACGTGTCCACATGTCCCCTAAATTTGTTCTCCCCATGTCCCCATGTCACCTTGCCCACGTGTCCCCTCGTGGCCTTCGGCCACGTCACGTATTTGGCGGATAAAGCGACCCGTTCGGGAAATTACCAAACAGAGGCTGGTCACCGTCGGTAAAAGCAAAAATAAGATGGTCACCACCCACAAACGCACCACGCCAGGATGCCCCCCGGCCACCGAATACTTCCGCTCGGTCGCCCCGACTGCGGGGAATGTTCACACCAAATTTAAATGCATGCACATCGGGCCTAATACGTTCTGCGAATTCTAAATCATCAGTAGCAATAGAAGCAACCAGCGCCCCGTTAGATACATTCATGGCCGATAAGAGCTCGGACTCAGTATCCACAATCACAATGGAATCAATGGGTCCAAAGGGCTCACTGTGATGGAATGCCCATCCAGTAGGAGGATTCAAAACACACGCCGGCGCCACA
>JBBAUU010000234.1:0-1131 GCA_040398065.1 Opitutales bacterium
GCGACTGTGATAGGCGCCGGCAACGACGAGAGGTTTTACTAATTTAAAAGGACCGAACTCTTTAGCACGAGCTACCGCGGCGGTTACTTTTTCGTTGTCACCTGATATCACCACTTGACCAGGACAATTAAAGTTAGCGGCATCGATATCAAACGCGGCGCAAAGTTTGGCGATGTCTTCACGAGATCCACCGATAACGGCAGCCATGCCACCTTTAGTTTGATCGCAAGCGAGTTGCATGAGACGTCCACGTTCGGCGACAATTTTTAAACCCGTTTCAAAATCCCAAACACCCGCGACGGCGTAAGCGGTGAGCTCGCCTAAGGAAAGTCCGAGACACGCGGTGAGGTTATTGAGTTTTCCACGTTCACGTAAAATTTGGGCGATCGCGAAGCCTTGCACGTAGAGCGCTGGTTGGCAGACGCGCGTTTCGGTGAGTACTTCGGCGGGGCCTTCGAAGCAGACCTTTTGCAGGTCGAACGGCAGCACTTTATTGGCACGATTATAGAGGTCGCGGGCGGTGTTTGAGCCTTCGAAAAGGGACTTACCCATTCCGACGACTTGAGCACCTTGGCCTGAGAATAATAACGCGGTGGACATAGCAAAATAAGGAGGGGAAATGCCTGCAGGGGTCAAGGGTAAGAGCAAAACCGCCTTTCCTTGACCCCCGTGTGCCAAAACCCTACCACATAGTGCTTACTTTTATGCCTTTAGCCCTTCTTTCTGTAAGCAATAAAACTGGCCTACTACCCTTCGCCAAGGCGCTCGTTGCGAAGCACGGTTATCAACTCCTCTCAACAGGTGGAACAGCAAAAATTTTACGAGAAGCGGGCCTACCTGTAAAAGATGTCAGCGAACACACCGGCTCTCCAGAAATCATGGAAGGACGCGTCAAAACTTTGCATCCGAAAGTTCACGGTGGATTACTTTGTCGTCGCGACTCGAAAGAGCATCTCGATGAGGCCAAGAAACATGGAATCGATTTAATCGATCTCGTGGTGGTTAATTTATATCCTTTTGAGAGTACTATCGCGAAATCCGATTGTAGTTTTGAAGATGCGATTGAAAACATCGATATTGGCGGACCTTCCATGCTGCGGAGTGCGGCCAAAAATCACTCCGCTGTTACTG
>JBBAUU010000235.1:0-1120 GCA_040398065.1 Opitutales bacterium
GGAAGTCCCTTGGCTCCACACCCTCAAAGCCCTCATCGCCAACGCTAAGTTCGATAACGATAATTTTAATACGAACCTCAATCTTGCAACCCAAAGCGCCCTCTCCGAAGAGCAACGTCAACGCATTCAAGCCCTCTGCTACCGTGCCTCTGTCATCAGCGGAAAAATCAACGACAGCGTCATCAACGCCCTCCGCGATCTTATTAAGAATAATAAAAATTCTGAATTCAACTTTACCCACCAACGTAATCTCGCCCTCGCCCTCGCCCGCCAAGAAAAGAAAAACGAAGCGCTCGCGATCTTAAAGAATTTAGAAAACTTAACCGAAGCCCAAGAAGCCGAAGCGGATTTACTGCGTGGTTTAATTTCGGGAGCCGACAGCGCCGAGGGTCGCAAATTCCTCAAGTCCGCCGCCCAAAATCGATCCATCGACCGCCTCCGCACCACCGCCATCCAATCACTCGTCGCCGCCGCCTCCGAAGCCAAACCGGGTGACATCAATTCCGTCGCCAATGAGGTTTATGATTTTCTCACCAAACAACGCGAAGGACAACTTAGCTACGAATGCCCGCGCGATCCTTCTGTACTCGATACGATTCACCTCGCCCGCGCCCAATTAATGTACCTGGCCGGTAATAATGAAAAGGCCCGACAGGCCGCCACCGAATTACTTAAAGAAGTTCCCGCAAGCCCACTCGCCCGCGAAGCCACTCGCCTCCTCGCCGTCATCGCCTGGACCGATGGTTCCTACCGCCTCGCGTCTTCGTACATCGACAGCTTGGTCGAAGGTAAAGAAGGCATTCCACGCGATGTCCTCCGCATGGTCTCAGCCGACTGTCTCTACTTAGCCCACGATTATATTTTAGCCGAAAAAGCCTACGCCACGATTCAGAATGAAACGCAAGGCGCTGACATTGCCTACACGGCCTTTCATCAACGCGTGCTTTCACTGCTCTCCTCCAGCGATGATTTTAAAGTCTGGACCCAAGCCACCGAAATCATCGAGCAGGCTTTTCAAAGTAAAAAAATCGAGCCCACTAAAATCTGGATCGCCACCTGGTGCTTGCTCGAAGATATCCGTAAAGCGAATCAGCCCGACGTCGCCCTGCAAATTTTCGAG
>JBBAUU010000236.1:0-1087 GCA_040398065.1 Opitutales bacterium
TTGCCCTTTGGCCTCGATTCTGACTAACATGACTCATGTTTGAATGGTTGCGCAAAATCCTAGGCCTCCAGCCCAAGCCTTCTGAAGAAATCGATTTATCTAAGGCACCCGACGAACCGGTACCCGAGGAACGTGTACCAGAAACAAGGCCCGACCCTAATACTCCCTGGGTAGGTGTAGATTTGGACGGCACCCTCGCCGAAGCGGGTCGCTGGTTAAGCATGTCGCACATCGGACCACCCGTGCCACTCATGATGCGAAGAGTGCAGGCCTGGCTCGCCAAGGGAGTTCGAATTAAAATTTTAACCGCCCGTGCTGGTAATGAAGAAGGTCTGGCCGCCACCAAAAAATGGTTGGCGGACAACGGACTGCCTGACTTGGAAGTAACGGATAAAAAAGATTTTGATATGATTGAGCTCTGGGATGATCGCGCCATCCAAGTCGTCCACAACACAGGCATGTGTTTCTTAGGGACATCGTGGTTTGCTCGACCCAAAGCGCCGATTCTTTCAAACGAAATTCCTGGTCGGACGTTTATTTTGGTCGGACAAAATCCTCCAACCGAGCCAGCTAAGCCCGAAACCACCACGGAAAAATCTTCATGAAAGCCTCACTCAAACTAGAATACTCGTTGCGCGTGCTGGCTCAATTAGCTCGTCGCAACAAAGGCAACACGGTCACTCGCATCGAGGAACTGGCGAAACTCGAAGCCATTCCGCAGAATTATCTAGTTCAATTATTAAATGAAGTACGCGAAGGAGGTTTGGGGGATTCACAGCGCGGCAAAACAGGCGGCTATCGTCTGGCCCGAAACGCTGAAGATATTTCAATTAAACAGGTCCTCGAAGTGGTAGAACCCGATTTAATTTCGACGAAAATCACCCTTAAAGGTAATTCCGGGCCACAAGTAGCCAATCTTTGGCGGGAGCTCTCGAAACGGTTTGAAAAATCGATGAATGGTTTCACAGTAGCGCAACTCGCCCAATCCGAAGCCAGTGGAGATTGGGAAATCTAACTTTTTACTCCCATGATCGACGAACAAAATCCAGCCCCCACCCCACCGCGTGCATCTAACCCTCAAGGGGTT
>JBBAUU010000237.1:0-1039 GCA_040398065.1 Opitutales bacterium
CGAAGCGATTGTCAGTATGGACTTACGTATGCGTCAGGCCTGGGAAGAAGCTGGTTTTTCACCTGAAAAAATTGATCACCCAGACGCTTTACCACTAATCACTCTCGGAACTTGGGTGGGCGGCGATCGTGATGGCCACCCCTTAGTCACCGCTGAAGTTACCACCAAAGCATTAAATCTTTTCCGCACGACAGCACTGAATATTGTGACGGAGCGTCTCGAGACTCTTGGTCAGCGTCTTTCCTTGGGCGATCACTTACAACTTCCTCCCGCCGTATTTATTAAACAGGTTGAGAAGCATGCAGCCGCACTCGGTGAAGCTGGCGAACAAGCAATCGCCCGCAATATCGGTGAAACTTGGAGACAGTATATTAATCTTATTCGTCTGCGTATGCCACCTGCCGTAGGTGAATGTCCTGCTGGTTCACACAAAAACCCCGAAGGCATTGTCGCAGATTTACTTTTCTTAAGAGAAACTTTAGTTGAAGTGGGTGGTGCACAAATCGCCCGTTACGAAATCGACCCCCTGATCCGTTTCTTACGTATTTTTGGTTTCCACATGGCGACGTTGGATATCCGCCAAAACAGCGCCTTCCACGACAAAGCGATTTCACAACTTATGACGGTCGCTGGTTTAGATGATACGGACTATCCTAACTGGGATGAGTCTCGTCGCCTTGGCTTCCTCGATTCCGAACTGCGCTCAACCCGTCCATTTATTCGCTCACAAGAAAGCATTGGTGCTGAAGCCGACGCTGTCATCGCCTGCCATCGCTCTTTAGTCACCCACATCAATCAATACGGTTCCGAGGGCTTGGGCTCCTTAATCGTGAGTATGACCCGCTCGGTATCTGATCTACTTTCCGTTTATTTAATCGCTCGTGAAGCAGGCTTAACCGCTGGCGGATCCGACAGTCCTTATTGCTTACTTCCTGTAGTTCCACTTTTCGAAACCATCGGCGACTTAGAACGCAGCACCGCAATCTTAGATGATTTCCTTTCACATCCGTTTACACGTCGCACCCTCGAAATGCGTCGC
>JBBAUU010000238.1:0-1024 GCA_040398065.1 Opitutales bacterium
GATGCCGAATGGGTTTTTGAGGATGGCAGTCGATTCTCTTGGGAGCATGCCGATCAGGGAACGTGGGCTGGACTGCGTTTTACACGCGGTGAAACCACGCAATCACTAGCTCAACGCGTTGCTTTCATGGGCCCAGCACAGGCCCTCTCGGAAGCGATATTCTTTTAAGAACCTAAGTCGCATTCCTTCATCCAATGGACTAATTGGGCGAAGGCTTTGGCGCGGTGACTGTGTTTATCTTTGGTCTGAGGTTGGAGCTCGCCAAAAGTTTTATCGAAACCGCTCGGAACGAAAAGTGAGTCGTAACCGAATCCTTCGGTGCCGACTTCCGCTTCTAAAATACTGCCCCAGCATTGACCGAGAAATTTTTGCTCTTCGTTGTTCGGACCGAGGATAAGTAAATGACATTCAAAACGCGCGCCACGTTTATGGAGCGGAGCTTTTTTCATCGCATTCAAAAGTTTCGCACGATTTTCAGCGTCGGTCGCATTATTACCCGCGTACACGGCGGAGTCTACACCTGGACCGCCTTGTAGGGCATCGCAGCAAAGTCCGCTATCATCCGCGAGTACCCAAGATTTATAAGGTGCAATTCTTCGAAGGGCTTCTGCTTTCAAGCGACAGTTTCCCGTGAAGGTCCCAGTGATTTCTTCAACGTAGGGCATGCCACCGATCTCTTTGGCTGAGTAGACGTTTATTTTAAGTCCTGCTTTCTTAAATAACCGACTGAATTCCTCGGTTTTATGGGCATTTCCAGTGGCTAAATACAGGTCCATACCCCAGCGTGGGCATAAAATTACGAAATGGAAAGGTTGAAAAGACTGAGAAACGGCCGCCTTCACTCTCGCCCTCAGTGCCACCATCCCTCAAATTAAATAAAGCAATGCCTCTACGTTGTTTAATCACTGCAGGACCTACTCGGGAATTTTTTGATCCCGTGCGCTTTGTAAGCAATCCTTCCACGGGCAAGATGGGTTTCGCTCTAGCCAAAGCAGCAAAGGCCGCAGGGTGGACCGTTGATTTG
>JBBAUU010000239.1:0-1024 GCA_040398065.1 Opitutales bacterium
TCGGTGGCTGGTTATCACGCGAAGGTAAAGTCATTAGACCTCTGCATATCGCTGAGCTCTTAGCTATGGGGATCGACCATGTCTGATTCTAAATCCATTTTCATCAAGGAATCCACACTGACTACCGCTGATGGTGAACAACGTCAGTTCATTCGTACGGCGCTGGGTGGTTATTATAAGAATCGAGATTTGTATAAAGCCAGGTATCGCGATTGGGAGTTGGCTCGCGATGCGGCGTCGCTCGCCAAATGGTCAGCCGTAAATAACTTAGCCGAAGTATTAGAAAAGTTCGTTGCCAAGTTTGAATCGAATGGCGGCAAAGTTCACTGGGCTCGCGATGCGGCTGAAGCTCGAGAAATCATTTTAGATTTAGTAGCCAAAGCGAATGCCAAGGCCGTGATTAAATCGAAGTGTATGACCACAGAAGAGATTCATTTAAACGATGCTCTCGAGAAAGCTGGTTATGGTGTCGTGGAGAGTGATCTAGGCGAGTTCATCCAACAATTACGGGGTGAAGCTCCTTACCACTTCGTCTTCCCGTGTATGCATTTAAAGCGTGAGGCGATTAGCGAGTTATTTACCAAGCATCTCGGAACTGCGCCGACGGACAGCCCTGAAGAGCTGACCATGATTGCCCGTAGACACCTACGTAAACTTTATATCACGGCTGATGTCGGTATTACCGGTGCGAATTTTTTGGTCGCCGATACCGGACAAATTTCCATCACCGAGAACGAAGGTAATGCCCGTTTAACGGCTGCGATGCCCCGAGTGCATATTGCCCTCTCGGGAATCGAAAAAGTGATTAACACAATCGATGACCTCACGGTCTTGCTGCCGATGTTAGCAACGGCTGGTGCCGGTCAACCGATGACCTGTTATAATACACTTTATGCGGGTCCCAAGAAACCAGGTGAGCTGGATGGTCCAGAAGAGTTTCATTTAGTCTTATTAGATAACGCCCGCACACAGTTATTAGCCGATCCCGAACAACGCGACGCTCTCCATTGTATTCGCTGTGGTG
>JBBAUU010000240.1:0-1024 GCA_040398065.1 Opitutales bacterium
AATTAATCAGGCCCGACTCTCGGTAGCGTATTTAAAGAAAAAATATAACGGACGGATTGGCGTTTGGTTAAATGCGGTCGAGCGAACCATCTCACCGGAAACCGCGCAATCGAACCGTCATGGAATCGCGCAATCGAAAATTTCATTAGCGGGTGAGTCGTCTTACCAAAATAAGAAAGTTATTTTTAACCCTGAATTTTGGTCATGAATCCTAAGTTGCGCCAACGGATGGAAAAACTTTTAGCGCAGCGTGAAGCGGATGGGCTTCTACGTACTTTGAAAGTTCGATCTGCCACAGATGTACGAGTTAATTTGGCTGATAACGACTACCTTAGTTTGAGCCACGATAGTGAAGTCATTGCGGCGGCTACATCGGCCCTGAATAAATGGGGAGCGTCGTCGTCTGCATCACCTTTAGTCACAGGTTATACAGACTTGCATCAGGACTTAGAAAAAACTTTAGCCCAATGGCATGGTTACGCGCATGGACTTATTTTAAATACCGGATTTTCGGCTAATACCTCCGTGCTGGGAGGATTGCCGCAAAAAGGGGATATCGTTTTGGCAGATAAGTTAATTCATGCAAGTATGCTGGAGGGAATTTTATCTTCCGAGGCAACACTCCGTCGATTTCCGCACAATGACTTAAATGTTTTAGAATCCATGTTAGAGGAGTCTAAAGAAAGTGACGCGGTCGTCTTTGTAGTGACCGAAAGTGTTTACTCAATGGACGGGGATTGCCCCGACTTATTAAAAATTTCAAAACTGAAAGAGCGTTATAATTTTTGTTGGGTATTGGACGAAGCTCATGCCACAGGTTGGCATGGTTCAATGGGTTCAGGCATGCAGGAAGAGCAGGGTGTGCGCGCGGCCGCTGATGTTGTCGTAGGTACCTTAGGTAAGGCGCTCGGTGCACAAGGGGCCTATGTCTTATGCCATGATGTTCTTATCAAAAATATGATCATTAATTTCGCCGCCGAGTTTATTTATTCAACTTATCTTAGTCCGGCATCTGCGGCAGCAG
>JBBAUU010000241.1:0-1023 GCA_040398065.1 Opitutales bacterium
AAAGGTCCGAGCTGCAACGTGGTTCATTATAAATCGGGAAAGTGCGTCATCTCGGGCAAAGGCACCGAGGAATTTGTAAAATTCACTTTGGAATCAGAAGTCACTGGCCAAGCTCTGCTCGGTTACGAAGAGGAATTAAATCCAGAGTGGTTTGAAGAACATGCGGGGCTCGACGAATCGGGTAAAGGTGACTTATTTGGTCCCGTCGTATCCGCCTGTGTTATCGCGACCGGTGAGATGACACGAGAATGGATCAAAGCAGGAATTAAAGATTCGAAAAAATTAACCGATACGAAAATCGCTGAACTGGAAAAAGTAATTCGAGGAACTCCCGGAGTTGCGGTGAAAACTACTTTTGCGAGAATGTCTAAATACAACGAACTCCACTCTCGCTTCGGAAAAAATCTCAATCGCTTACTCGGCTGGATGCATGCCACTTCCTGCGAAGAGGCCTTAAAGGATTACGAACTTCTTCACGGACGTCGACCCGCGTGGGGCTTACTCGATCAGTTTTCCGAAGAACCGATTGTGCAAAATGAGTTAGAGCGTAAAAAAGTTGTTTTTGATTTAAGAATGCGCACCAAGGCGGAGTCCGATCCCGTCGTCGCAGCAGCCTCTATCATCGCCCGTGCAACATTCGTGCGTGAACTGGATCGTCTCTCTGCCGATGGTGGCGTGAGATTGCCGAAAGGCTCAGGAAGCGAAGCGAAAGAAGCGGCCATCGAACTGGTGGGTCGACTCGGCCCAGCTATTTTAGTGAATTTTGCTAAGCTCCATTTTAAAACCGCTTACGAGGCTCGTGGCCTCGAACCCCCAGCACCCAAGCCTTTCAAAGGTCGCAAGAAAGCAGATTAAACTGTGGCGTCTCTGGCTACATTCGACCGCAAGAAAGGTAATGGAAGACCAGGGATTGCGGGTCTGGATGAAGCCGGACGAGGATCGCTTTGCGGACCAGTGGTCGCCGCAGCTGTTTTACTGTATGCAGGATTTTACGTAGAGACCACTTGTATTCGTCGACTCAAA
>JBBAUU010000242.1:0-1016 GCA_040398065.1 Opitutales bacterium
ATCCATTTCAGTGTGGACCCAGTGGGCCCACTCCCTGGTGGAAATTTACGGCGGGAGCTACTTGGCGCCATCCGCAAGGTCCGTCGTCCGACATTAAAAATAAAATGAACTATCCAGTGGTTTGTATTACCTGGAAAGACGCACAGGCTTATGCAACTTGGGCCGGAAAAAGATTACCCACAGAAGCTGAGTGGGAATTTGCCGCTCGCGGTGGATTACAAAATAAAAAATTCGTCTGGGGCGATGAAGAAAAACCTGACGGAAAATTTATGGCCAACTACTGGCAGGGAAGTTTTCCGGGCAAAGATAACGGCGAAGATGGCTTTACCTCCATCGCTCCCGTGAAATCATTCCCGCCCAATGGATTCGGACTGTATGACATGTCGGGCAATGTTTGGGAAATGTGCGAAGATTGGTATAGCCCCAAATTTTATAATATTTCACCGAAAAATAACCCCTTGGGACCAGCCGCGGGAACCTATGATCCAAACTCAACCGGCTTCTCCGAACGCGTGATGCGGGGTGGCTCCTGGCTCTGCGACCAAGGATACTGCTTTCGCTATCGGCCAGCAGCTCGGTCGGGCATTGATTCGATTAGTTCGACCAATCACGCCGGCTTTCGGTGTGTAAAAGATTAACTAAAATCAGATAAATAATTTTAGTCTCTTTCTTGGTAATCTAAATCTTTGCCATAAGTCTCTTCCATTCCATTCAGAGCTAAGAAGGCGAGACCGAAGCAAAGTATACCTAGAAATAAAGCAGCGGATTGGTTGGAAATTTGGTACGAGGTCAACGTACCAAAAGTAAACGACATTAACACGAGCGATCCGCGAACGAAATTGGGGACCGTGGTGGCGACAGTTGCACGCAAATTGGTACCAAACTGTTCCGCTGCAATGGTAATGAAAACTGCCCAGTAACCCATGCTTAATCCCATAATAAATACTAAAGTATAAAACTGATTAGCCGACCAGCCGCGTGAAAAATAGAGGAACGTAATAACACAAGCGGCACTA
>JBBAUU010000243.1:0-1001 GCA_040398065.1 Opitutales bacterium
GTCCAAGCCGACAGATTGTAAATTAATAGGATCTTCGCCCGCCGGATTGCACAGGGAGCGCAGAGCGTCAGCAATGTCATTGAGAATTAACCCTGGTTGAACCGTATCACAATCAATCAAGCAAAGACCCTGTCCGGTTGCCTCATGAATCATGACATTGCCCGCCTTGGGGTCGCCATGAGTTACCGAGAGTTTTAATTTTCCCTTTTGCAGGGCATTTTCTAACTCGAGAATTTTATGCTTACGTTGACCGATAAAGTTGAGTGCTTTTTGTGTGGTGGGAGAAGTGTTAATCGACATTTCCGCGCTCGGACTTTTTACCGCCTGCTCGAGTTCTAAAAGAGCATGCGAAGCGACATGAAAATTCGGCAGGGTGTAGTTTAATTGCTGATAGGGCAGGGTGCTCACCATGTGATGGAAGTGTCCCAGCGTGGCCCCTACTTCAAAGGCGTGCTCCAGGCTTTGCACGGATTCAAAGACCGCCCCGGCTTCAATAAATTTTAAGCCCCGCCAGAGATCACCATTCGCATCGAGCACATAATCTTCCCCAGTTTTTGTTTTTATAATTTGTATAAATTCCCAGGGACGATCGGACTCCTCAATTTCTTCATTAATTATTTTTATACAATGCTCCGAAAGTACGCGGAGATTTTTCATGATGATCTCGGGCTGCGGAAAAATATTTTTCCTAATCCGCTGAATAATGATACAGAAATTACCGAACTCCGCCTTGTAGACCCCTAAAAACGTATCATTGATATTACCGCTACCCACCGGGCGAATAGACAATAACCGCCCAGGAACTTCAAATTGGGTAGCGATTAGGTCAGCACGCATGAGCGATAGGGCATATTTAGGTCGATTTTTTACAAGAAGCGAGGGGATTTCCTCGATGCCGAGGCTTGATTTTAGTTTTCATACTCTCATCTTCAACATTTCTCCGCACCGCCACCTTAGCTCAGCTGGTAGAGCATCTCATTCGTAATGAGAATGTCGCCGGT